>DATCQI010000116.1:0-48152 GCA_036569545.1 Rugosibacter sp.
TTGCGCCAGCACGACAAAACCAAACTCGCCGCCTGCACACAACCACAACCCACTACGCAACGCCGTGCCCGGCAAGCTGCCTATCCAGCGCGAAAATCCACCGGCAATTGCCAATTTCAAGCCAAGTAAAGCAACCAACAGACCGATCACCTCAGGCCACTCACTGGCAAGCTGCTTTAAGTCAAGGCGCATGCCGATAGAAACAAAAAACAAGCCTAACAATACGTCGCGAAAGGGCTTGATATCCTCTGCCACCTGAATTCGGTAGTCAGTCTCGCCAATCAACATACCTGCGGTAAACGCCCCTAGCGCCAAGGACAAACCTGCCTGCTCGGTCACCCAGGCCATACCCAAAGTGATCAGCAATACATTCAGCATGAACAACTCGCTGGATTTTGTTTGTGCAACGCGATAAAACCAGGCGGAAAGCACACGTTGCCCGACAAATAATACCAAGCCCAGCAGCAAGGCCGCCTTTAATCCTGCCAGCAACAAGGCTTGGGCCATGGCGTCCACCGGTTGCATCAATGCGGGAATCAACACTAGTAAAGGCACCACGGCGATATCCTGAAACAATAAAACGCCGATCACTTCGCGGCCATGCGGTGTATCCAGTTCGCCACGATCCGCCAGCAGTTTGGACAAAATCGCCGTGGATGACATGGCCAAAGCGCCCCCCAAAGCAATTCCTGCAAGCCATGACACACCCAGCAATCGGGCCAGCAACATGGCTACTAGCGTTGACACCACAACCTGCGCAGCACCCAGACCAAAAACAATGCGCTTCATGCGATACAAGCGCGCTAACGAAAACTCCAGGCCGATAGAAAACATCAGAAATACCACACCAAACTCAGCCAAGTGGCGCGTTTGCGGCGTATCAGGCACCCACCCCAGCGCATGCGGCCCCATCACTGTGCCCACCAGCAGATAACCCATGATGGGCGGCAAGCCCATCATGCGAAATAGTGCAACGACACCAACTGCTGCAGCCAGGAGCAATAAAACAAGGGGCAAGGTATCGGTCATCGCTGGGGAAAATTTCGGTGGGTGATGGTTATAATTTGCCACTATCATAAACGTCACTCGCCCATGAGCCAAACTTTCTCAACCACTGACCGGAGTCATCATGCCCTTGCCATGGGCCGCCGTGTTCTGGAAATCGAAGCCGCCGCCATAACCGCGCTGGCGCTTCGTCTGGGTGATGAATTCAAAGCAGCGGTTGCGTTGATACTCGAAACCCATGGTCGAGTCATTGTGAGCGGGCTAGGAAAATCAGGGCACGTAGCGCGCAAAATTGCCGCCACGCTGGCTAGTACCGGCACCCCGGCTTATTTCGTGCACGCTGCTGAAGCCGTACACGGAGACTTGGGCATGATCACTCGTGGGGACGTGCTCATTGCTTTATCCAACTCAGGCGAAAATGACGAACTACTCACCATCGTGCCACTGGTTAAGCGCCTGGGTGGGCGGCTGATCGCCATCACAGGCAATGCTGCTTCATCCCTTGCCCAAGCGGCAGATGTTCACCTCGACGCTCACGTCGATCAGGAGGCCTGTCCGTTGAATCTAGCCCCCACAGCCAGCACCACCGCAGCTCTGGCGCTGGGCGATGCGCTAGCCGTTGCACTATTAGATGCCCGCGGGTTTGGCGAAGAAGACTTTGCCCGCTCACACCCTGGCGGTGCCTTGGGGCGCAAGTTGCTCACGCATGTCAGCGATGTCATGCAAACCAGTGTCCCCATCGTGATCATGACGCAACTCGTTCCCGCCGCACTTTCCGCTATGACCCAAGGAGGAATGGGCATGGTCGTAGTGTATGCAGACGCGACCAGCACCATGCCCGTAGGCATTTTTACTGATGGCGACTTGCGCCGCGCGATGGCGCGCCTGGGTGATTTACGCACTATTGCAGTAAGCGATGTCATGACGCCCGACCCGCGAAGCATCGAGGCTCGGCAGCTTGCGGTAGAAGCGGTAGAAATAATGGAAATCCACAAGGTAAACCAGCTCATCGTCGTCGATGAGCAAGGCAAACTTAGTGGCGCATTGAACATGCACGATTTATTCCGTGCCAAGGTGATCTGATGAATTCGCCTCAAAACAAAGCCGCCCACATTGCCCTGATGGGATTCGATGTCGATGGCGTGCTCACCGATGGCACGCTGTATTTCACTTCGGCAGGGGATGAAATGAAAGCTTTTTCCAGCCTCGATGGGCACGGCCTGCGGATGCTTCAACGTGTTGGGATTGAGGTGGTCATCATCAGTGGCCGCCATTCGCGCGCACTCGAACTCCGCGCCCAGAATCTGGGTATCGAATCCCTGCATATGGGTATTGAAGATAAGCGTAGCACGATGAAAAAACTCATCGAACAGCGCGGCCTCGACTTTACGCGCGTCGGGTACATGGGCGACGATTTGGTCGATCTACCTATCCTCCGCGCTTGCGGCTTTTCAGCCACCACGGCGGACGCTCATGCTGAAGTCCTTTGTCGCGTCGATTACGTTGCCAGCAAAAGTGGCGGCAAAGGTGCAGCACGTGAAGTCTGTGATTTGATTCTGCGGGCCCAAGGCCATTGGGATAAGCTCATGGCTGACTATTTGTCATGAGTCTGGCACGAGACTGACATGAGGGACCGCTCTTCGATGTTCGTACCGCTCGCGCTGATGGCGCTTTTAGTAGGCATTACTTACTGGATCGGCCAGGTCATGGAAGGAGCTGCTGCGTCTGGTCCACCACGACATGATCCGGATTACATCATCTCGCACTTCAATGTACGAAAGTTTGACGTCAATGGCATACTACAGCACACTCTGATTGCCGAAAAAATGACGCATTACCCTGACGACGATACAACGCTTGTAATCAGCCCCCATCTCATCAGCTATCGACACCCGCAAACCGAGATTTTTGCGCAGCAAGCGCTGGTCAGCAAAGACTCGAAAGAAATCGACTTTATCAATGACGTTCGCGTAGTCCGCCAAGCCGTCGGTACAAAAGCACTTCCCACCCTTATGGAAACCCGCCTGCTCAAGGTTTTTCCCGATGACGAAACCGGCTATACCTTAACCCCAGTCACTATTACACAGGGCAAAAGCATTATTAACGGTAGCCGCCTCGAAATCAATAACAAATCCGGTATTTCGGTGCTGCATGGCCCCGTGACCGGCACCCTTTACCGCAACCAGGCCACTTCGCCATGACATCTTTCCGCTGTGCATCTCATCATGTATTGTCCTGTCTCATCCTTGGCTTACTAGTGAGCGGCTCTCCCGCTGCTCAAGCTGAAAAGGCGGATCGAGACAAACCCACCAATATCGAGGCGGATTCCGTCACGGTTGATGACATAAAAAAAATACAGATTTTTGAAGGCAATGTGCAATTGACCAAAGGCACCTTGGTTTTTCGTGCCGAACGTATTGTCGTAACGCAAGATGAAAACGGCTTTCAGCATAGCGTCTCCACTGGCACAAAAACATTACCCCACTTCCGTCAAAAACGCGAAGGACTCGATGAATACATTGAGGGTGAGGCCGAGCGTATTGAATACGATACGAAAACCGAAAAAACAGACCTTTACAATCGTGCCTGGGTCAAAAGCGGACTGGATGAAGTCCATGGCCAGTTCATCTCTTACGATGGAAAAACAGAAAGCTATGTAGTGACTAGCGGACCCAATGGCAGCCGTGCCAAGCCTGGCAGCAACGAGCGTGTGCGGGCTGTCATTCAACCACGCAACACTAAGCCTGCGAGCACTGCACCTGCATCACCGAAACCACTCACACGAGGAGATAACATTTCTTTGAAAGAAACAACAACGCTTAACACCTTACGCAAGGAATCTGCAGAATGAATTACGAAAATATTATCGTTGCAACTCATGGCAAAGTCGGTCTGATCACCCTGCACCGCCCTGAAGTACTCAATGCCCTGAATGATGGGCTGATTAATGACCTAGGTTCTGCTTTGCATCTATTTGAAGCCAACGAAAATATCGGCTGTATTGTGGTCACCGGTTCAGACAAAGCTTTTGCCGCCGGTGCTGATATTGCCGCGATGGTGAATTGGGATTACATGGAAGTCTATAAAACCAATTTCATCACACGCAATTGGGACTGTATTTCCCAATGCCGCAAACCTGTCATTGCCGCAGTTGCCGGCTTTGCCTTGGGTGGCGGATGTGAGCTGGCCATGACCTGCGACATGATTTATGCAGCCGATACCGCTAAATTTGGCCAGCCGGAAGTCAAACTCGGCATCCTGCCAGGTGCGGGCGGTACACAACGCCTGCCACGCGCCGTTGGTAAAGCCAAAGCAATGGATCTCTGCTTGAGTGCTCGCATGATGGATGCTGAAGAAGCCGAACGCTGCGGCCTTGTCGCGCGAATTATTCCTGCAGCCAAGCTCATGGAAGAAACACTTGCCGCAGCAGCAACCATTGCCAACTTTTCATTGCCTATGCTGATGATGATCAAAGAGAGCGTGAACCGTGCGTGGGAATCCAGTCTGCATGAAGGTCTGCTGTTCGAGCGCCGCACCATTCATGCCGCTTTTGCCATGGATGATCGCAAAGAGGGCATGGAGGCCTTTCTGCAAAAACGCAAGCCAGTTTTCAAAAATCGGTAAACCCGACAGGAACTATGTTTTTCTATGTCGAGAACAGAAAAATCACTAATTTTTTTGCTGTTCTGCATTAATTTTTAAAAATAATTCTGTATAAAATAATTAACTATATGTTTTATATATAAAACTACCATTATAAATATTTGTGCTTTGCAACAAAAATAGCTTGACATTCGAATTCACCTGCCTATAATTCGAGTCATGTTGCAACGCACCATCTCTCTAAAAAGTATCTGGAGTGAAGAAATCGGTGCTCAGATTCAAAAGTTGTAATTAAAGATTCAACTTGGTTTTTTAGAACTGAACTGCAGCGACCGTTCCTCTCTTGAATTTACTTTTTAAGGATCTAATCATGAACAAACTACCCGCTCAATTTGCCGAAGCCAACAAGGCCGGTGTCGAAGCGATGTTAACCATCGCCAATACCATTTTTGCCAGCGCCGAACGCTTGGCTGCACTTAACCTGAACACTGCTCGCACATTGCTTGAAGATAGCGTTGCGAACACCAAGGCATTGCTTTCTGCTAAAGATGCTCAAGAACTGGCTAGCATGCAAGCAACATTAGCTCAGCCTTCACTCGAAAAAGCAGTAGCTTACTCACGCAGTGTGTATGAAATTTCTACGCAGACTCAAGGGGAGTTGGCCAAGGTTTCTGAAGCCCAAATGGCTGAAATGAAAGCCGGCATGGCTAATACGCTGGAGCAAGCACTCAAAAATGCACCTGCAGGCTCCGAAGTAGTTATTACTGCAGTTAAATCAGCTATTGCTGCTGCTAATTCAGCCTATGACAACATGACCAAAGCTGCCAAGCAAGTTACCAATATGGCTGAAGCAAACGTCGCTGCTGCAACAACGGCAACCATTCATGCCGTAGGCTCGAGTAGTTCAGCTGCAAAAAGCAAAAAATCTGCTTAATTGACTTTTATCAACGATACCGAATTTATTTAGCTTTATCTTACCGTCTCCTCCTCCAGTCCGCAAAGGACTGGTTTAAACCCGATACCTCGGTATCGGGTTTTTTTTATTCTTTTTTAGAGAGTGCTTTAGAAAGTCGGCGCTGATGAAGCAACTATGTTACAAGGCGGTCGGGCAAAAACTGCTCTCATCGCCGTAACGGATGGTAATACGGTGGAAATAAAATCAGTGCGCACTCAAGATAAGCCGAGCAATTCCACCTCAAATACCAAAGTTGCATTCGGTGGAATAACGCCACCCGCACCCCGTGCACCGTAGCCAAGATCAGACGGGATCGTCAGTGTGCGTGTACCGCCAATTTTCATACCGACGACACCTTCATCCCATCCAGCAATGACTCGACGCCCACCCAGTAAAAACTCAAATGGCTCATTACGGTCTTTGCTTGAGTCGAATTTTCGTCCATCAGACAACCAGCCCGTGTAATGCACAGTGACTGTTTGCCCAGCACATGCCTGGTCGCCAGCTCCTTCAATGGTATCTTCAATTATCAAGCCACTGGCCGTTGTTATTTGATTCATTTTTCTTTACTCCGGTAAGTTAATTTAATCAAAAGAAAATATGCTGCTGCATGCCTTGCGGAATAGCCGGGCCGAAGATACTATCCGCAGCTTCTGCAGGCAAGGGACGAGAGAAAAGATATCCCTGAAATTTTTGACAGCCCAGGCGGATGAGCACATTGAGCTGATCCAGTCGTTCAACCCCTTCAGCAATAGTTTCCAGCCCCATGCTTTCCGCCAAGCCAACAACCGCTGTCACGATAGCAACATCATCCTTATCTGTTGTCACGTCACATACAAAACTCTGGTCGATCTTGAGTTTATGCACATGAAAACGCTTGAGATAACTCAAGCTTGAATAGCCCGTACCAAAATCATCAATGGCAATTCTCACCCCAAGCGCTGTCAGTTCATCCAGTATCGAAATCGTTTCGTTAGCATCATGCATCAAACTGGATTCTGTGATTTCCAACTCAAGAAAGTTCGCCGGCTGCCCCGTTTCCAAAAGAATTCTCCGGACCGTATCCGCCAATCCCGGCTGGCGGAACTGTCGCGGCGACAAATTGACGGAGATCGGCACCACCGGCCTGCCAGCTTCTTGCCACAGGCGATTTTGACGCAACGCTTCGGTTAGTACCCATTCACCCAAAGGCACAATCAACCCGGTTTCCTCCGCTATCGAAATAAATTCGTCCGGCATAACCAGTCCATGCACAGGATCGTTCCAGCGAACTAATGCCTCCAGGCCACAAACCGTGCGACTCCCCCAATCTATGAGCGGCTGGTAATGCAGCACCATTTGTTCCTTTTTGATCGCTTGCTGCAAACGCTGTTCGATTGCGAAAAACCGTGACGCTTGTTCATCCATTTTTGACGAATACAGACGAAACGTATTCCGCCCCCCATCCTTGGCGTGATACATCGCCGCATCGGCATTTTTCATTAACAACACAGCATCGCTTGCATCATCCGGATAAATACTGATGCCTATTGATGGCGTCGCCTGCAGCGCATGCCCTTCAATCATGATCACGGGATCCAGAGCCGCCAAAATTTTTTCAGCCACCAACAAAGCATCGCCTACAGAAGAAATTTCATCTAAGAGAATGACAAATTCATCGCCGCCAATGCGCGATACGGTGTCAACGGCACGCACTACACTGGTCAACCGTTGAGCCACATGCTTGAGCAGCTCATCACCAATCGCATGGCCTAAAGTATCGTTGATTTTCTTGAAGCGATCCAAGTCAAGAAACATCACAGCGGCCTGATGACGATTGCGCTGCCCGCTAGCAAGCACTTGTTCCAGACGATCATGGAGCAGCACCCGATTGGGCAATCCGGTCAAGCTGTCATGATGCGCGATTTCCCACACATTCCGTTCAGCACGTATACGCTCGGATACTTCCTGTTGCAGCTGAACTACAACTGACTCAAGCTCTTTAGTTCGCTCCAGAACCCGGCTTTCCAGCACATCATGAGCATCGCGCAGGGTTTCTTCTGCCAATCGACGACCAGTAATGTCTTCGAGCATCCATACAGCACCCGCCTCCGGGTGTGCAGCATCAAACGCTGTTCCCACCATGCGCAGCCATACTGAGCATCCGTCGTCGTGCATATACTTTTGCTCGGTACTGAAAACTTGCCCCAATCGGAACTGCAGCGATGCGGACTGCTGGAGACGCTCATACATCCCATTGCCCGGAAAAAAAAGCTCTTCTGATTGATCGATTGATAACGCAGTCACCATGTCTCGAAGATCTTCCCAGCGCCGGTTACTCCGCACAATTCGGCCGTCCCGAATAATGGCGACCCCCATAGCTTGCGATTCAAAAATCGCGGTCAGCTCATGCGTTCTATTCTCCAGAGACTGCGTAATCAGGCGCTCTTCAGTAATATCCTCTATGGTCCATAGGGTGCCATCAACAACGTGTTTCGGATTAATGGCCCGCCCGCGTAAACGGCACCACACGCGGCAACCATCCTTGCGCAGCATTTCATAGTCTGTTTGAAATAATTCACCCGCCGTAAGCAGACTGCTCGCCTGCTGTCCCAACGACGCATAATTAGACTCGCTCGGATAGAGCACTACGGCTTTCTGTCCGAGGAGCTCATCAACCGTATAACCAAATATCTCGGCGCACTGCTCATTGGCTTGCACGAGTAAGCTCTGTCGGGTAAATAATATCCCGATAGGGGCATTCTTCATGATCGCATCCAGCCCCAGCTGCGCGCTCATGGCACGTGATGCTGGCGGCGGCAGGGCGGTTTTTATAGCATCCATAAATTTCTTTCGTTACTCAACTATGATTGCTCGGCGCCGCTGAACCGATTTTTTCGAGGAGCTGCAGCACGGCAGTCGTATCCGACTCGCCCATCCCGCTACCCAGCAATGCATTAAATACTTGCGCTGCAGCAGCTGTTGCGGGCAGCATCAGGCCCAGGCGATGTGCTTCATTCATCACAATGCGCAAATCTTTCTGCTGCATCCATGCTTTAAATCCTGGAGAAAACTGTCGGTCCAGCATGCGCTGGCCATGATTTTCCAGAATCCTTGAGTAGGCAGCACCACCTAACAAGGCTTCCCGCACGCGCGCAGGATCGACGCCACTTTGCCGCGCAAAATTCAACGCTTCAGCCACGGCGACTACTGTCACACCACCCAAAATCTGATTGCAGGCTTTAGCCACCTGGCCAGCACCACTGTCTCCTATCCAGGTAACCGTTTTACCCATGCATAACAGCACAGGTTTCACTTCTTCAAACACCTCGTGAACGCCGCCAACCATGATGGTCAACGTGGCATTGATCGCCCCGATCTCCCCCCCAGAAACGGGGGCATCAAGAAACTTGATACCTTTTTCAGCCAGGCGAATACTGATCAGACGTGCCGCATCGGGGGCAATCGTACTCATGTCTATGACACATAAACCTGCCTTCGCGCCGACAATAAGGCCATTCAAACCCAAGCAAACGGCTTCGACATCCTGGCCATCGGACACCATGGTAATAACCACATCGGCATGCTGTGCAACGTCTGCAGGATGTTCATGGATTACTGCGGATGTCGTAGCAAACGGCAATAAAGAAGCTTCACGGCGTGCCCACAAATGCAGCGTATGGCCCGCCTGTGCCAGATGCAACGCCATCGGCCGCCCCATCAAACCCAGACCAATAAACCCAATATTCATAGTGTTATTTCCTTCCGCTAATTCAACTAATCGCCCGAGTAATCAATGGCACATATTGCGCTGGCAAACGCAGCGCTCCTGATCCAGCAAATTGATGCGCGTTATCCGACATTTTTTGCCATGTTTTACGAATGATATCGATCCATTTTTCTTCATCGTAATCGGGTTTACTGGCCACAAAACCAACCATATAGTGTTCGATAAAAACCAGACCAGCGATATCCTCTAATAATTGGCTATCCGGATTGCTTTTCAGACGCCGTTTTGCAATGGCCATTTGCACGCGCGCTATGCTTGCTTCGTCATACCCTGCCTGCTGCATTAAATCTCCGGCAAGCTCAGCATGCATTCGATACAAGTCCGTACGCCATTGGAAATAACCTTCCTTGGTCATTGGATAATCACTGCGCGGCGCACTCCAGCGACGAATATGTTGCGCACGCACAGCCAACTGCACCGCCTCGTCTGCATCGGGTGCATAGCGATGCAGCATCTCGCTCATGCGCTGGCTATAGAGCAACTCTTTGGGCTGACCTTCATCCTGGTTCGGGTCTTCACGGTTCACTGCATCAAACAGCGCCATGGTTCGAGAAAAACGCGCCGCACTTTCGGAAATATCATTCATGAGCAAATCTTTTCCCTATCAAGAGCGGTAATCGGCATTGATTTTGACATAGTCGTACGACAGATCACAGGTCCACACCGTCGCATTGGATGCGCCACGACCCAAATCGACCTGCACCGTTATTTCAGCCGCCTGCATAATGCGCGCGCCATCTTCTTCACTATAACTCTCAGCGCGCCCGCCTTGGGTAGAAACCAGTATCTGCTCCCCGCCGTTGCCAAGCCAGACACGCACCCCCGACACCACCAGATCATCGATGCCTGCATACCCAATCGCCGCAAGAATACGGCCCAGGTTGGGGTCGGAGGCAAAAAATGCCGTTTTAACCAGCGGCGAGTGCGCAATGGCATAGCCCACTTGACGACATTCCATAGGCGTTTTTCCCCCACTAACCGCTACCGTAATGAATTTTGTTGCGCCTTCGCCATCGCGCACAATGGCTTGCGCCAGCTCTTGTGCGACGCCTATTACCGTCTCGCGCACTGCAGGCCAATGCGGCGAGTATTCATTTTCGATCAGCAAGCCACTCGCCCCCGTGGCAATCAAAATAAAAGAATCATTGGTTGATGTATCGCCATCCACGGTAATGCAATTGAATGAAACATCCGCCGCTTCTTTTGCGAGCCGCTGCAACAAGGCGGGAGCCATGCCGACATCTGTCGCCACAAACCCCAGCATCGTCGCCATATTCGGCCGGATCATGCCGGCACCTTTAGACATGCCGGTCACTGTCACTGAAAAGTCGGCGCTGGTGATACGGCGGGAAGCCGCCTTGGCCACTGTATCCGTCGTCATAATGGCGTGCGCAGCAGCATGCCAGTTGTTTTCGGATAAATCAGCCTGCGTAGCGGGGAGTCCCGCCACGAGACGCTCTGTTGGCAAGTGCTCCAGAATCACGCCCGTAGAGAACGGTAATATCTCATCGGGAGCACAACTCAATAATTGCGCTACCGCAGCACAAGTGGCATGTGCCGCAGCCAGGCCCTGCTCGCCCGTACCCGCATTGGCAATGCCTGTATTGATGACCAATGCACGCATGCCTGCTGTTTTTGCCAAGTGTTCGCGACACACGATGACGGGTGCGGCACAAAAACGATTTTGCGTAAAAACGCCCGCTACACGGCTGCCTGGCGCTAAGGCAATCAAGGTCAGATCACGCCGGTTTTTCTTGCGTATCCCGGCTTGCGCCGTGCCCAGCCGAACACCTGCCACCGGCAATAAAGTCTCAGCATCGGGGGTTGTGTAATTAACTGGCATATAGTTCCTATGATTTTTTCAATGACTACATTCAAGTTTCAAAAACATGGTGCCACAAAGCACACACAGCATTTATTTGTAGCCCTATCGTATCTGGCGATACTGTCGCCTGGGCAAAATTCAATCGCAGACCATGTTGCCGATGACGAAAATCACGATAGGCATCGCGCGCCGCATTCGCTAAATCAACAGGAATCAATGACAAATCCGCTGCTATTTTCAATAGTGCAATGTTACCCAAGTTACCGGTAAGCGCCGCATGGTCATGGGCATATCCCAACACCAGATATTGCACAATAAATTCCACGTCAATCAGCCCGCCCGGGTCGTGCTTCAAGTTGAAGAGCTGAGCGCGTTTATCGCCAGGTGTTGCATGGGCGTCATGCATTTTTTTCCGCATGGCCAACACATCTTCTTTGAGCTTGGCCAAATCGCGTGGCTGACACAGCACTTCGCGCCTGATATCTTCGAACGCAGCGCCCACGCTTGCGTCACCCGCCGAGTAACGCGCCCGGGTGAGTGCCTGATGCTCCCACACCCAGGCAGATTCAAGCTGATACGCGCGAAAGGCAGCAATCGAACTCACCACCAAACCCGCCTCGCCATTGGGTCGCAGACGCAAATCCGTCTCGAATAATTGTCCGGCAGAAGTCTGCGCCGACAGCCAGGTATTCAAACGCGTACCCAACCGGGAATAAATTTCTCCCGCGTCCGGATCAGTATCATCGTAAAGAAAAACCAGATCAAGATCAGAAGCAAAACCGAGTTCCTTACCGCCCAACTTACCGTAACTGATCACCGCAAAGCGGGGTGTGTCACGATGACGTTTCGGCAGCTTTTTCCAGGCACATACAAGTGCTGCCTCGAGCAGGCTATCAGCCAGATCAGAGAGATGATCAGATAATTTTTCTACCGTCAGCAAATCTGCCATATCCTGCATTAACACGCGAAAAACCTGCGCGTGATACTGCTCCCGCAACACATCCATCTGGCGTTCGGTATCTGGCTCGAGTGCCAGGAGTGTCTGCTGTAACTGATGACGAAATGCAGACCAGTCTGGCACCACCTCAAGCAAACGTTGATCGAGCAACTCGTCGAGCAAAATCGGGTGCTGCTCAAGATAACTGGCAGCCCAGCGTGAACTATCCAGCAAAGTAACCACTTTTTTCAGCGCCTGCGGGTATTGCTGAAGCAAGGCAAGGTAAGCCCCCCGCCGCGAAATAACGTCAAGAAAACTCAACCCCCGCAAGAGTGCCTCATCCGGATTGTGCGCTTGTGCAGCTGCCTCAATCAGGCGCGGAACAAGCACATCAAAGCGGCGGCGAATTTCATCCGGCAACTGCTGGTAGCGCGACGCCACACGCATTGTAGAAACATGTACTGCCGCTGCTTTTGGATCGCGAAAACCCAGTCGCTCAAACGCTTCGGTAGCCTCATTATTTGCTTCCAGCCAAAGCAAGGCTAGCGAATGCTGATCAGCATCAGGGCTCGCAAAAATCTGACCGAAATGGCTGGAAACAAGTGCGCGATGTCTATTCAGTACTTCAGTCAATGTGGAAAAATCGACAAAATTCATCGCCTGCGCAACCCGGTGCTGGTCATCGGGCACCACTGGCAGCCTGTGCGTTTGCGCATCATCCAGATATTGCAGGCGGTGCTCAACGCGGCGCAAAAAATCATACGCAGAGGCCAAAGCCGTGACCGTTTCAGATGGCAGGGTATGGTTGTCCGACAACAGTTGCAATACGGCAAGCGTCGGCTGCACTTGCAAGGCGGTATCGCGGCCGCCCCGAATCAACTGGAAAACCTGCGCAATAAATTCGATCTCTCGTATGCCTCCCGGGCCAAGTTTTACATTATCCGCCTGATCTTTTTTCATCACTTCATGCCGAATCTGCGCATGCAGATCGCGCATGGCATTGATCGCGCCAAAATCCAGATACTTGCGAAAAATAAATGGCCGCCTGATCTGCTCTAACTCGTCAAAACGCTCGCCCGTCAACGGCCGCGCCTTGATCCAGGCATAGCGTTCCCACTCGCGTCCCTGGGTGATGAAGTAGTTTTCCAGCATGTTAAAAGAACACACCAAGGGCCCAGAATCACCATTTGGTCGCAAACGCATATCCACACGAAAGACTTGTCCGTCCGACGTGATGTCAGCAATGGCATTGATTAGCCCGCGCCCCAGCCGGGCAAAAAACTCGCTATTGGAAATACTGCGCGCCCCGTTACTTGTCGCCAGACTCGTCACATCAGTGTCCCCATCATCAGGATAGACAAAAATCAAATCAATATCCGAAGAAACATTTAGCTCGCGCCCGCCCAGCTTGCCCATGCCGATCACAATGAGTGATTGAGCAAGCCCATCCGTATTGCGCGGTACGCCATATCGTGCGACCAGCCCGTGCATCAACACGCCAACCGCCTGGTTGATTGCCAGTTCGGCGATGCATGTCATGACCTCCATCACCTCGGCCAAAGGTGCGAGATTTGCCAGATCACGTGTCGCAATACGTGCATAAGCCCATTGCTTGAACTCTCGCAATAACGGCTTCAAGTCGGCCTCATTCGTTAATGGGGCTGCTTGCCTACTACTCAGCCAGTCAGAAAGCTCATCCCTTGTCACAGGCGTTTTGAGCGATGCGGCCACTTCATCGGCAAGCCCTGGCTTGGCTGCCAGCAGCCTTTCCAGATATCGAGAGGAGGAAACAGCCTTAGCAATATCAGCGATCGTATCAGCAAGCATGTTGGCCATAGAAGGCATCGGTTAGAATTTCAGTTCTGATACCACTATTTTCACCCTTTTCGGGAACTTCAGTATGTCCAATAGCGTGATCTCCGGGCCCTTTTTACATGCCTCAAATCCCCCCCTTGTCTTCACTCATTAACAATCGTCTACTGCGAGACCTGCCTCGTTCAAGTGGATTTATGCGCATTTTTTGCGTATTGTCATGGGCTGCCACCCTGCTCTATTTTGTCGTGGCATTGCTTGTCATTGCCTTACGCTATGGAGTGTTACCACAGATCGAAAATTATCGTGGTGATATCGAAGAAGCCATCAGCGCGGCAATCCAGCAACCCGTCCACATTCGCGCCATTGAAGCTCATTGGGTAGGATTAAGACCCGTCCTCAACTTGCAAGGTGTCGAGATTCGAGACGCAGCAGGCGATTCACTACTCAACCTTGAATACGTCACCGCAGAACCCGCCTGGGATTCACTTTTATATGGCGAGTTACGTCTGGCCCGCCTCGAATTGCTTGCACCACGCATCGTATTAAGCCGCGACAAATCAGGTCGCTTCTTTGCCGCCGGGCTGGAAATCACACCCCAAAAAACCGATCGGAATGCCTTTTCGCTTTGGCTATTTACACAGCATCAAATCATCGTTCGTGATGCCACCATCACCTGGCAGGACTTCTTGCGCAATGCCCCTCCACTCGAACTTAACCATCTGAATTTTCAACTCGACAACAATAAACCGTCGCACCATTTTGGCTTCACTGCGGAACCGCCCCGCGCTTTGGCGACACGACTGGATATTCGCGGCAACTTGAAAAGCCGCAACCTGGATCAACTGGCGACTTGGTCAGGTGAAATCTATGCTGAAATTGATTATGCTGATCTCGCCGGGTGGCGCGCCTGGGTTGATTATCCGGTAGCCATCCCGCAAGGCAGTGGTGCCTTGCGCTTATGGCTCGATTTCGCCAATGCACAGCTCACAGCAGCTACAGCTGATGTCCGCCTGGCAGACATGCGCCTGCAACTACGCCCGGATCTTCCTGAACTGGATTTATTAAAACTGGACGGCAGGCTCGCCGCAAAACGTCTTGACGGTGGGTTTTCGGGATCCAGCAAACACTTGACACTAACCACCCGCAATGGGCTGACACTGCCTCCGACAGACATCACACTGCGCTGGCAAAATAAAACTCCGCAACAGCCAACGTTGATCGGAATCAGCTTATCGGATTTAATCCCGCACGCAAAAAAAAATGCGCCCGCTGAAAACAATGCACCCAGCGGCAGCTTTACTGCCAATCAGCTGGATCTGGACGCCTTATCAAAGCTGGCAGCTTTTCTCCCCCTCAATGCAACAGCTCGTGAACAACTGAATCGTTACTCACCACAGGGCCAATTGGCTGATCTGAGCCTTAACTGGCAAGGCCCCGTGGAAGCGCTACAGCACTGGTCGATTAACAGTCGCCTGACAAACCTTGGCATGAGCAGTCTCGGCCCTATTGCCAGCATGACTGGCATCAATGGTCATATCGCTGGCACGGATCAGGATGGCACCATCGAGTTGAATGGGAAGAACAGCACGATTGCGTTACCCACTATTTTTGCTGAACCCAATCTTGTTCTGGATACGTTCACCACACAAGCCCAATGGAAAAAAGCCATCAATGGCTTGAACATTCAGCTGACAAAAACCACCTTCAGTAACGCTGATGCGGCGGGAGAGGCCAGTGGCAGCTGGCACGCTTTGCCTGCGGGCCCGGGTGAAATTGATCTCGTCGCCCAGCTGACTCGCGGCAATGGTAATGCTGTCTGGCGTTACATCCCACTGGGTGTCAGCCAAGCGGCACGTGACTGGCTGCGGAGCGGCATTCTGGCTGGTACTGCAAGCGAAGCAAGTCTTGTGCTCAAAGGAGATCTACGCCGCTTCCCCTTTCCCGGCGGGCCGAGCAAAAATCAGGGCGGCCTGTTTGAAGTACATGGAAAATTCCACTCGGCAACACTTGACTATGCCACCGGCTGGCCGAACATCAACGGCATTGATGGTGAATTCCTGTTCGCCGGAGAACGCATGCTGATCACCGGCAAAACCGGCCGCATCTTTGGTGTTGATCTACATGACGTGCGCGCAGAAATTGCTGACCTGCAAACACCGGAAGAACTGCTCAGCGTCACCGGCAAAGCCACAGGTCCGACCCCTGACTTCCTTCGCTATATCGAAGCCAGCCCTGTCGGCGCCCGCATCGATCACTTCACCGAGAATATGAAGGCTGCTGGCACCGGCGAACTGGATATCAAACTGGATCTGCCACTACGTCGCATGGAACAGGCGAAAATTACAGGAAAATACCGTTTTGATGGTAATCGACTCACCGTAGATGCCGACCTGCCACCGCTGGCGGATGTGCGCGGGCAGTTGCAGTTCTCCGCCGGGCACCTTGAAGCACAGGACATTCGCGGCACGCTGCTTGGGATGCCTCTAGCAGCGAATATCACCACTGACAATAACGGCGTTCAGGTCAGTGCAGCGGGTGAATTCACGGTCGCCGCGCTGCGCCGTCAGTTTACCCACCCTGTGCTCGACCATCTTTCCGGCGGCGCGAAATGGAATGCCGATATTCGCGTGAAAAATAAATTGGCCGATGTCAAAGTCACATCTAATCTGGTCGGTCTTTCATCCAGCTTGCCTGAACCCTTTAATAAATCGGCCAAAGAACCATTAGCGGCAAGCTTTGAACGTCACGCCTTGACTAACGTTCCCGCTGATCTCAAGAGCACGCAAAAAGTCGGCGCTGGTGATACGGCGCAAAGCAGGACAGCGAAAAAGCCATCGCGTGCAGCCGCCCTGCTATCCCACATCCCGCGTGACATGCTGGATATTCGCCTGGGGTCCGTCGCGCGGTTACAACTGGTTCGTCGCCAGGATGTCTCGCCAGCCGTCATCACGCAGGGTCTGCTCACGCTCGGCGACATTAGCGCTGCCTTGCCTGAACGGCAATTGTTAGTGGCCATGAATTTACCCCAGCTCGATGCCGATGCATGGCGCCATCTTTTGCTGGTAAATACGGAAGGGAATCAAAAAACCGCAACGCCCTTGCCCGCCGTGCAATTTGATCTCCGTGTGGCCGACCTCAAACTTTTCGATAAGAATCTACATGATGTTCGCGCCACAGGCAGCCGAGTAGATGCCCTTGTAACCAAAGCCGAATTAAAAAGTCGTGAGCTTTCCGGCAATCTGGAATGGCAAAGCGCCGGCAAGGGAAAACTCATCGCCCGTCTGGATAAGTTTTCCCTGCCAGAAACCACGACCACACCCGCCAGTTTGCAAGCGCAGGCCAACGAAGTCATTAACGATTTGCCGGCACTGGACATCAGCATTGGCGAGTTATCGCTGAAAAATCGTCCGCTGGGCAGTGTGCATCTCACTGCCGAAAACCGCGATGCTGCGTGGCACACCGTGATCAGCGTCAAGAATGACGAGGACATCCTGTCGATCAAAGGCCGCTGGCGTCCGCCACCGGCACAATCTGAAACGCAGATTGATTTTGATTTAATGTCAACCAATATTGAAAAGACACTGTTCCGCTTGGGCTATCCGGAATCACTCCGCAGCGAACGCGTTAACCTCACAGGCCGCTTTACCTGGCGTGGCGCTCCGCTCACCATTGATTACCCCAGCCTCAATGGCAAGCTGAAAATTGATACCGGTAAAGGACAAATCAAAAAACTGGAACCTGGCGTAGGTCGACTGCTAGGCATATTCAGCTTGCAAACCCTGATCCGTCGCGTCACACTGGATTTCCGGGACGTGTTTGGTGAAGGCTTTGCCTTCGACAGCATCCGAGGAGAATTTGATTTCATCAACGGAGTCATGAATACCACTGATTTGAAAGTCAACGCGCCTTCGGCAAAAATTTTTCTCAAAGGAAGCATTAACCTGCTGAATGAAACACAAAATATCCAAGCCCGTGTTCAACCCGCCCTGGGTGAGAGTGTCGCAGTGGGTGCAATGATAGCCAATCCGATCGCCGGTGCGGCCGTCTGGGCCGCACAAAAAATATTTAAAGATCCCTTTGGCCAAATTTTCACATTTGAATATCAGATCACCGGTCCTTGGTCCGATCCAAAAATCGACAAATTAGCGCAAACCTTTGAGCCGGCAACTGCCCCCTCGGCTCCACCTAAAACCACCCCATGAAGCTTGCCGCCCTGCAGATGGTTTCAGGCCCGACCATCCCCCCCAATCTGGATACTGCAGCGCGACTGATCAGCCAGGCAGCAGCCGCAGGAGCGCAACTGGTTGTCTTGCCCGAATACTTTCCACTCATCGGCGCAAGCGACGCGGAGCGTCTCGCAGCACGTGAAGTGATGGGCCACGGACCCATTCAGGAGTTTTTGTCCGCGATAGCACGCCAGAAGGAACTCTGGCTGGTCGGTGGGTCGTTGCCGCTAGTGTCCAATAACCCCGCCAAAATGCGCAACACCTGCTTAGTGTTCAACCCGCAAGGCGAACGTGTGGCTCGTTACGACAAGATGCACTTGTTCGGGTTTCACAAAGAGGATGAACACTATGACGAAGCCGCCACCATTGAAGCGGGTGATCAAGTGGTTACCTGCAACACACCGCTTGGCCGGATAGGTTTATCCATTTGCTATGACCTGCGCTTTGCCGAGCTTTACTGCCGTATGGGTGAAGTCAATCTGATCGTGGTACCCGCTGCCTTCACAGAAACCACCGGCCGCGCGCATTGGGAAATTCTGCTGCGCGCCCGCGCGATTGAAAATCAGTGTTATGTTGTTGCTGCCGCCCAAGGAGGGCTTCACCCGAATGGCCGCATGACCCATGGCAACAGCATGATCATCGACCCGTGGGGTGAGATACTCGCCCGCATGGACAAAGGCGAAGATGTGATCATGGCTGATTTTGATCCCCAGCGACTGGCCGATATCCGCGCACGGCTGCCCGCCCTGCAACATCGAATTCTTTAAGGAAAATCATGAACGCAACTCACTTCTCGATCGCCGAAGAAACTCTTCTGGCCCCCTATGACCTTGCCCCGCACAAGCTGGAGCGGATTTTTGGACAGCTCATGAGCCATCACGTCGATTTCGCTGATCTGTATTTTCAATATGCGCGCTCCGAAGGCTGGAGTCTAGAAGAAGGCATTGTCAAATCGGGTAGTTTCAATATTGAGCAAGGCGTGGGTGTACGCGCCATTTCGGGTGAAAAAACCGCCTTTGCCTATTCGGACGACATCAGCCTTGGCGCGTTGCAAACTGCCGCCGGCACAACCCGTGCCATTGCGGCGGGAGGCGCACATCGCTTAGCCCCCGCGTTAAGCCATCGCCGAGCCTCCCCTGCGCTGTATGCCGCGGGTGACCCGATCAGCTCGCTCAAAGATGCTGAAAAAGTATCCCTGCTCGAACGTCTGGAAGCCATGGCACATGCCGCCGACCCGCGCGTCAAGGAAGTCATGGCCAGCATTGCCGGCACCTGGGAAGTGATACTCGTCGCGCGCTCTGACGGCCATATGGCTGCGGACGTTCGCCCATTGGTCCGCATTTCACTCTCCGTCATCATGGAGGAAAATGGACGTCGCGAGCAGGGCTCTTCAGGGGGCGGCGGACGTTTTGATTACGCCTACTTTACCGATGACATGCTGCGCGAATATGCCCGCTGCGCAACTCATCAAGCCAGCGTTAACCTGGCTGCAAAGCCTGCCCCTGCTGGTGAAATGACCGTTGTACTCGGCCCCGGCTGGCCGGGTATTCTGCTGCATGAGGCCGTGGGACACGGGCTGGAAGGCGACTTTAACCGCAAAGGCAGCTCGACTTTTTCCGGCAGACTCGGCCAGCGCGTGGCCGCCAAAGGCGTCACGGTGATTGATGACGGCACACTGGTTGATCGCCGCGGCTCGCTCACGGTGGATGATGAAGGCAACCCGACGCAGCGTACTGTGTTGATTGAAGACGGCATCCTTGTCGGTTATCTGCAAGACAGCTTGAACGCACGCTTGATGGGCATGGCGCTCACCGGGAATGGCCGCCGCGAATCTTTCGCCCATCTACCGATGCCACGCATGACCAATACCATGATGATGAATGGCGAACATGATCCGCAAGAAATCATCAAGTCCGTCAAAAAAGGAATTTACGCAGCCAATTTTGGTGGCGGCCAGGTCGATATCACCAGTGGAAAATTTGTCTTTTCCACTGCCGAGGCTTACCTGATTGAAAATGGAAAAATCACCACGCCCGTGAAAGGCGCAACCCTGATCGGTAACGGGCCGGACGCCATGACTCGCGTCTCGATGATAGGCAACGACATGGCGCTAGACCCGGGTGTGGGCACTTGCGGCAAAGATGGCCAAAGCGTGCCGGTAGGCGTCGGTCAGCCAACTTTGCGGATTGATGGGCTAACAGTTGGCGGTACAGCGTGAAAAAAGTCACATTGCACGAGCGAACGTTTATACCAGAACGATAATGGTTGTACATCTCAACAGCAGAAAAGTTGTCACCGTTTTGCGACAATAAAAAATGCTTTATTTCATCGGGTTACAGAATGCATGTGATTCCTTGTCGCAATCAGGCGACAAGGAAATTATCCAGGTTTTTTGTTTATATTCATAACCTATTGATAATTATATTTAAAATAATTTAGTCTAAAGCTTGTTTCTGTTTTATATTGCTCCAAATCATGTATTTGATCAATCCGCTCAATCAGCTTGAGCACACTTGCAGTGAATGGGCAAGACTTCAATTTATCGACATCACCCTCAGTCAAGCAGCTATCTACCTCGACAGACGATGCATACTCAATCCGTTCCAGCCTCCGATAGACGCCTAATCTCCGATAGACGCCTAATAGCACGCCCGCACCCTAGACTGCACCTTAGTCTGGCGAAAAATGAAGATGAAATTCGTGAAGCACAGCGCTTACGCTATATAGTATTCGGTGAAGAGTTAGGTGCTCGTTTATTCGAACAGATACCCGGCCACGATACGGATTTGTTTGACCCTCACTGTGACCATCTGCTAGTACGTAATCATGACACGGGCAAAGTGATTGGTACTTACCGTCTCATCTCTCCAGAAGCAGCCAAATCTGCGGGAAGCTATTACGCCGAGGGAGAATTCTCACTAACGCGCTTGCAACACCTCCGCCCGCGCATGATAGAAATTGGTCGATTCTGCATTCATGCCGATTACCGTAGCGGCAGCGTCATGGCCTTGCTTTGGTCAGGTTTGGGTCAGTACATCGCTCGCCGCGACTATGAGTATTTAATCGGTTCCGCCTCAATCAGCATGCGCGATGGCGGCCACAATGCGGCAAATCTCTACCAACAATTAAGTGAAGAACAAAAAACCCCGGCGGAATACCGGGCTGCTCCGCTTCACCCATTGCCTTTTAAAAAATTAGCCAATGGAAAGCCCGCAGTAATTCCCCCTCTCCTCAAAGGCTACTTGCGTGCTGGCGGGCGTGTGTGCGGAGAACCCGCATGGGATACTGATTTCAATATGGCGGACCTGCTCTTTTTGCTACCTATGGCACGATTGAACCAGCGCTATGGGCGAGCTTTTCTCGATCCCTATCGCACAGCAGAAGGATGACATCAAAGCCATAGCGTGCTGTGATGCCAAGCATGTGCCAAGCGTGCGCCAAACATTCGGCACATCATCAAACGATTAGTCGAGAGTTCCTGCGCAGAAAATAAACCCTATAGGCTCGCTTACTCAAAACAAAGACTGTTGTGCTGCATCGGCTTTCACATTCGGCGTTCCCATGCTTGGCGGTTGAAACACCGTGCAGTCAAAGGCAGGCAAGGATTGATTCAACCCTAGGCGACGGATCGCGATTTTAAAGCGCTGTTGAATCATCTCGGCTAACGGCCCATCGCCACGGTGACGATGACCAAAGCGACTGTCATACTCCTTGCCGCCATGCATTTGGCGCAGCAGGCTGAACACATGCTCAGCACGACCGGGTTCTTCACGTTCCAGCCAGTCACGAAATAACGGCTTGACCTCGTGCGGCAAACGTAGCAACACATAACCCGCCGTGCGGGCACCGGCGTTGGCGGCCGCTTGCAGAATGTCTTCCAGTTCGTGATCCGTCAGCGCCGGTATCAATGGCGCCACTAAAACCGCGGTCGGTATGCCCGCAGCAGACAATTCCTCCAGCACAGAAAGTCGGCGCTGGCTAGACGCCGCCCGCGGCTCCATACGCCGCGCCAGATCAGCATTCAGCGTGGTAATCGATACCGCAACGCGCACCAGATGCTGATTTGCCATTTCCGCAAGAATATCCAGATCGCGCAGAATCAACGCAGATTTAGTCACGATGCTCACCGGATGACGACAAGCGGCCAGCGTTTCAAGTATCCCGCGTGTCAAGCGCAAGCGCCGCTCTACCGGCTGCCAGCCATCGGTATTGATGCCTAGCGCAATCGGTTTGCACACATACTTGGGATGCGCGAGTTCCCGGCGCAACACCTCAACCGCATCGGGCTTATAGGCCAGCTTGGTCTCAAAATCCAGCCCGGGCGACAAATCCAGATACGCATGACTCGGCCGCGCAAAACAATAGCTGCAACCATGCTCACAGCCACGATACGGGTTGATTGAACGATCGAACGGAATATCTGGCGAATGGTTATAACTGATCACTGACCTGGCTGTATCGATGATCAACTCAGTGAACAGATGCGGAGCAAACTCTTCTCCATCGTTCCCCCACCCATCGTCTGCTTCCTCGCGTTGCCACCGGGCATAACGATTATCAGGATTATCAGCGGCGCCGCGTCCTTTTTGCGTGGTCTTCATCGCATAACCTTCATCATCCCGCATTCAACGCTCTATGTCGTAACAGGTCTCGGATCAGAGGTGTATCCCAGCGCCACTACCCCGCGGCGCAGCATATCCATCGCTGGGGGCACTTGCCCCGGTTCGCCGCGCACTCCCAGCTCGACGTGAAAGGGCATGGATTGCGAGCCGAGGAAAGGCAGGCTGAAGGTCTTCACAGCAGGGAACCGCTCTTCAACAGCAAGCATTAACGGAATCAGCAAACTCTCAATACCGCCCCAAACGAGTATGGCATCATCGGTCACGGGTGTGGCATTGAACAGGTGACGATACCTGGTATCCAGCACCCATTCCACCATCGGCCAGGCCATTTGTGGGAAACCTGGCACGAAATAATGTTCCCCCAGAGAAAAACCGGCAATACGGTTAAACGGATTGGGCACAATCTGACTACCGACAGGAAAGCGTCCCATATCCAGCGATTCAATCGTCAATTCGCGATTCATCTCGACAAAGCGGGCTCGAATTTCGTGCTCTGCTTCGGGATGCAAAAACAAGTCGACACCTGCAGCAGCCGCAGCAGCCTGCCGCGTATGATCATCAGGCGTATTACCAATGCCACCAAAACTAAAGACAAGATCATTGCTCGCCAGCGTACGGCGAAAAGTGTCGATCAAGCGTTGCCTGTCATCTCCGATAACAATCGCCCAGTCCAGATGCATGCCGCGTGCAGCAAGCATTTCAATGAGCTTTGGAAAGTGGCCATCAGTACGCTTGCCACGCATGATCTCATCGCCAATAATGATTGCACCAATCGATTGCATCGCGCTTTCCTCTAGGTTGTTTTTCTTATAGCCGACTCATGCCGGTATGCAAAATCCTCTGCACAGACTCAACGGCCATACTGCGGCGCATCCAGCGATCCTGTCACAGCCACGGAACTCCGCTCGTTAATAAAACTCGACTTGAGCTCAACCAAAAACCGGCTGCTTATCATTTTATCAGCGGTAATATCTGCGCTGCCTGTCGCTGTCATAATACCGTCAATCATTCGCAAGTGGCGCAGTTGCGTCTTGCCGCCACTATAGGCAAATGTTCCATCGAACGTGGCATAGGGCGTTCTGCCGCCACCGCCCAACCCGCGTAGTGCTTGGCCAAGATCTATCCCGTTCAGAACCCCGTGCTCAATCAGAAAATTTCCTTGCGCACGTGCAGATGCCATGAGCGCCCCTGGGTCAGCCGCTTGCATGGCAAAAGTGCCGTTCCCGCTGAGAAGCCCGCCTTTCGACAACGCCGGAAACATGGCTGCCGTATCGAAAAATTTGGCTTTTGCTTCACCATTGAGCACCCATCCCGAACGCCAGTTCAGCCTCGCCTTGCCACTGACATAGCCACCATTCACTTCACCTGAAAAGTCAGACACCACAAACTCCTTGCCTGCCAACATGCCGACTGCAGAAAAGTTGTTCAGTGTCAGCGTTTCAGGCTTGCTCAAATTCACGCTATCCAGCCTCAAGGGCAATATGTAAGCCCCGGCACTGAGCGTCACGCGCGTGCCATTGCCCGTCGCTTCCAGCTCGGCATTGAACTTCTGGCCCGGCGTCCGCAGTTCAATCTTCTGCCAGTTACCCTGAGCGTCCAGCGTGGCATTGACATCAAAATTTGGCAATGCGCCAAACGGCGCGACCACTCGTGCGCCTTTAACCTCGATGCGGGTAAGGCCCAGAGTATTTCCTTGCGCCTTACCCGCCAGCAGCCACTCTGCTCCCTCGGCATTCAAGGTCGCCGACTCGGCATCAAGCGAAGCAATCGTATTCTGGCTACCGAACAATGTACCGATTGAAACCTTGGCCTTGACGAGTGCAAGGCGAATCTGACCCTGATTGCCAATAGTGACATCTTGCAGACGCCAATGCGGCGTGGGTAGCAGCCAGAAGTGCAAGGTCTTTGCTTTGACAGGTTGCTTGAATTGAGCAGTCGCCGTTTTTTCGAGTGCAGATAACCGATCATCGAAGGAAATGAAATGCAAGATAGCCAAACCAGAAAAAATGACAAATACTGCAACTCGCAAAGAATTTTTTCGCCTTTTTTTTCTTTCCCTGGATTGACCTGCCAAGGTATTGCGCATCGACGCTATCATGCTTGCAATACGCGCTGCCCAGCCAGCGCTGGGCAGCCGCCTGTTCTTTCGATCTTGTAATGGCGCTGCCACCGCGAAGCCTTTATCCGTCTCGTCTGCGTAAGCTTTTGTGTCGGCAAGTTCCCGGGTTTCTCGCTTTGCCCTGGCCTCGGCTTTCTTTTTAGCGAGCGCCTCACGCCGCATCTTCGCTTGTACTTTTTTCTGCGCAGCGGCAGCCTTCTTGGCACGCTTTTCCTCGATCTTGCGCTGCGCCAAAGCGTCGCGCTCCTGCTGGGCTGCAGCTTCTATCTCACGCTGTATCTGCGCTTCCGCTTCTTGCCTCGCCTGTTCTTCTTCAGCCTTGCGCTGCGCCAAAGCGTCGCGCTTCTTTTGGGCTGCAGCTTCCATCTCACGCTGTATCTGCGCTTCCGCTTCTTGCTTCGCCTGTTCTTCTTCAGCCTTGCGCTGCGCCAGAATTTTGGCTTCCAGTCTTGACTGTGCCCATATCTCACGGCGCTTCTGTTCAGCAGCCTCTGCTTCTGCTTCGCGTTGCAGCCGCTCTTCTTCCATCTTGTGTTGTGCAAAAGCCTCTGCTTCCTGTTTGGCTTTAGCCTCCACTTCTTGCCGGATCAGGGCTTCGGTTTTTTTCCGTGCTTGTTCTTGTTCAACCTGGCGTCGTGCTATCTCTTCGGCTTCTTTTTTAGCCTTGGCTTCGGCCTCGCGCTTCAGTCGCGCCTCTATTTCCCGCTTTTCATCTAGCTGTATCTTTTCTTTGGCCTGTTTTGCGACCAGTTCCGCGGCGTGTGCTTCTTCCTCCCGTCGAAGAGCATCGGCCTCTGCTTCCTGCTGTACCTTAATTTCCGCTTCACGCCTTATCTGTGCCTCTGCTTCTTTCTGCACTCGGTCGTCTTCAGCCTTGTGGCGTGCCAACACTTCTGCCTCCTGCCTTGCCTTGGTCCTGGCGTCTTGCTGTATTTGTGCTTCAGCCTCATTACGCACCTGTGTTTCTGCAGCCAAGCGACGGGCCAAGGTATCGGCGTCTTGTTTCGCTTTAATCCTGGATGGGGCTTCTGCCGGATCTATGGCAGGGGCAGCAGGCATCGAAGGCGATTCGGCCATCGCGGTGAAATCGAATTCATTTTCGGCGCGGCTTACCAAGGGAGGTGGCCTTGCTGTCGCGCCCGGCCGAGCAGACAGCACACGATATTCCTCCGGATCACGAAGATAGCCACCCCTGATCAGTTCAGCTATGGCTTGATGCAATGCCTTTTCAGAATAGTCATCAAGCGCCTTGAGTAGCGCTTTAAAATCGGACTTGCCATCCACCAACTCCAGCACTCTGCGCAGCTCACGCGAGACGTCTTTGGTTTTATTCACTACCTCGCGAAACCCCCGCGCAGTTTTTGAATAAGTTGTTTTGTCTTCCATGTCGTGACTGCTCGGTTATAGAAATACCAATGAACGATATATCATAATTTCAATCGGCTTGTAAGAAACGGGGCAATGTTCACCCCCGTTTTACACCTGAATTTCTTGTAACCGCCGCTGTTCGCGCAAAGCTGCCAGCCCCAGATGGACAAACACCAGCGCAGTAAATACGGGGGCAACAAGCTGTACCAGCGGCACATGCGCGAGCAAGGCACAGCCCGTGCCTGCAAGATAAAACGAGGATTTTCTGGTCTTCACCAGAGAGGTTAATTCTTCGGGCGTCGCATGTTCAGCCAAGGCATCCACGCGGAAGGTGCGCTGATTCAACCAAGCCGTCCAGAACAATGGCAGCGCCAGCACCACACCGGGGAGAAGCAGCAAAGGCAGGGATAGCAGCCCGCCAAACAAGAAAATACCTCCCGCCACGAGCGTATTGATCAGGCTACGCCAAAAAGCATTTTTGCCATGCCTCATCAGATCGGGATAATCGCGGGAAGCTACATAAGTAATCAAATACGGCAGCACAACAACAGCCACCAAAAACAACGCCGTCAGATAAATCAGCGTAGCAAATGCAGCCAGCAACAGAAAAACGGCCGCCCAATGGGCAATCCATTCCCAGCCTGCCCACGGCAACCGCGGCACAATCTGCGCCATCAAGGCGAGGCCATGCGCCCAAATAAAAATACCGACAACACCCCATAAGGCGGCTGCGGCTACTGGCGGCCAGAGTACATGCCACAAAATATCGCCGCGCGTCAGATCACGAGCGGCTTTACCAAATGCATTTAATAGTTCATTCATAATTGCTCCCGGTCTCTGCTGACGGTATCCATCAGCGCATTCTCGCATCCCACATCTTTTGCAGCCGCTTGACCGATACCGGCGTAGGAGTGCGCAGTTCTTGCGCAAACAGGGCAACGCGCAATTCTTCAAGCAACCAGCGGAATTCTTCCATAAAGGGATCATCCAGCATGTCTTTGATATAACTTGCCTGGCCTGATTTCCGCAACGCATGGCGCTCGCGTTCCCAAGGCTTGCCCAGCGCTTGCCATTCGACCAACAAGCGCGCCTCGCGAGGAGGGTCGCTACGCGCCTTGTCTAGCCGCAAAGTAGCCGCTTTGAGATAGCGCGGATACTGCTGCAGTCGCTCATAAGACACCTCAACGATAAAATTCTTGTGGAGTAGCGCCGCCAATTGTGTGTTGATATCCGCACAGGTGGCGGGCAAGGTTTTCTGTACCGCTGCGATCTTCTTTTGCAACAGCGCATAGTCACCGATGAGGGTTGCAATCAAGCGCGCAATCTCCTGGGCAACGAGCAAAATACGCCCGCGCGCCGCATCGTACCGTGTCATGAACGCCGACTTTTCCAGCGGCAACGGCGCCATCAGGCAAGTACGCTCAAGTGTCGCAGCCACCAGTTGCGCCTTGAGTTCTTTTTCTGATCCCAACGGGATGAAATGCAAGGCCATCTCGCGCAGTCCGGGCAACTTTTCGATGCCTTTCACTTGCGTTGCCAACTGGAGCATAAACAGTCGCATCAAGCCGCGATGATGCTCGGCCTGCGCCCGCTCTTGAGTGTCAAACACCGTCAAGCGCACGCCGTGAACTTCATCCACCAGTGCAGGAAATCCCATCACTTGCCGACCTTTGACGTTCACCTCGAGCAACTCAGGCAACGGCCCAAAGAGCCAATCATCATACAAAATCTCATCATCCGCAGACTGCTTTGCTGGCAGAGTCGCTGTGTCACGACAGGTTATTTCAGCGCTGGCCTCATCTGCAAGTAGTGCAATTTCACTGGTGACGGCTCCGGCCACATCATCCTGCCAAATCTGGGCCGCGCGCTCGCGATATTTCGTGCGCAATTCGGTCAAATGACGCGAGATCGCCAACGTGCCGCCATGTTCATTCAAGAGCCGAAAATTCATGCATAAATGTGGCCGCAACTCACCCGGACGAAAAGCATCCAGTGGCAGCTTCATGGCTAGTTTTTCTTCCGCGGTTTGCGTTAATGCGCGCACTAGGGATATGTCGGCCAAAGACAGGTTAGCGCAAAAATCATCTGCGAAGACATCCAATGGCTGCAAGCGATGCCGATATTTTTGTGGCAGGGTTTTTAACAGAGCAATCACTTTTTCCTTGAGCAGACCAGGCACTAGCCACTCACACCGCAGGGCAGAGAGCTGATTCAACGCCACCAGTGGCAGATCCAGCGTCACCCCATCGTCCGGCGCGCCGGGGTGGTGGTGGTAATGCAGCGAAAATTTCTGCCCGTGTTGCTCCAGATAGGGGGGGAAAGCCGCCGTGGTAATGCCTGCGGCCTCATGCCGCATCAATTGTTCTTTGACCAGAAACAACCGTTTCGGGTTGGCAGCTTCTGCCTCGCGCCGCCAGCGATCAAACGCCGCCAGCGTGGTGATGCCCTCGGCAATTGCAGCATCATAAAAAGCATAAATCAGTTCATCGTCCACCAGCACATCCGGCCGCCGTGATTTGTGCTCGAGCGTTTCAATTTCTTGCATAAGCCGCGCGTTATGCTGGAAAAATCGCCACTTCTTGACCCAGTCCTCGCCAATCTCGCCTTCTACGAGAGCCGAGCGAATCAATATCTCGCGCGATAGTTTTTCATCCAGCGGCCCGTAATGCACCCGCCGCTTGGCATGCAACAGCAGGCCATGCAGCGTCACGCGCTCCCACGCAACCACCTGCCCCGGCCCTTTTTCCCAGTGCGGATCGTAGATATGACTGCGCAATAAATGGCCGCCCACCTGCTCCAGCCATTCTGGCTCGATGCGCGCCACGCACCGCGCAAACAGGCGCGAGGTTTCCACAATCTCGGCCGCCACAATCCAGCGTCCGGCTTTCTTGATCAGGCTCGAACCCGGATGAATAAAAAACTTGATGCCGCGCGCACCAAGGTAATGCGCTTCTTCTTCACTCTTCAAGCCAATATGACCGAGCAAACCGGTGAGCAGCGCTTTGTGGATCGCGGCATACGCACCGGCGCTGTCACGTGGCACAGCCAAACACGGCGTAACAGATACTGAATTGTTCTTTTGTGCCGTCTTGCCAGCGCCGACTTTTTCCGGCACAGCCGCCACAACCGGATAAGCACTGGAAATTTGCCAGCCATGTTCATGGCACAGCGTCAGCAACTGGGCATGTACATCACGCCACTCGCGCATGCGCAGCCACGAAAGAAAATTCTGTCGGCACCACTGGCGCTGCTTGTTGGATGTTTCATGCCTCCACACGACATCTGCCGCTTGCCAGAGTTTGAGGTAGGAAAGAAACTCGGACTTTTCATCTTTCCATTTCGCATGCGCCTGATCGGCTGACCCCGCCTGCTCCTGCGGTCGTTCACGCGGATCCTGCACCGATAGCGCAGCGGCAATGACCAACACTTCGTTAAGACACCCTTGCTCGCGTGCGGCCAGAATCATGCGGCCGATCTTCGGGTCGAGTGGTAATTTCGCCAATTCAACGCCTACCCTGGTAAGCTCCTTCGTCATCTCGTCAATAGCCCCCAGTTCGGCGAGCAACTGATAGCCATCGGTAATCATGCGTGGCGCAGGGGCTTCGAGGAAAGGGAAATTTTCCACATCGCCCAGATGCAGCGACTTCATGCGCAAAATTACTCCGGCCAGGCTGGAGCGCAGAATTTCCGGCTCGGTAAAGGCATCACGTTTATTGAAATCGTCCTCGGCATATAGGCGAAAACAAATGCCGGCCGATACCCGACCGCAGCGTCCGGCACGCTGATTGGCTGCCGCGCGGGCAATGGACTCGACCTGCAACTGCTCGATCTTGTTGCGATGCGAGTAACGCTTGACGCGCGCAAGTCCTGTATCAATCACATACCGAATACCGGGCACGGTGAGCGAGGTCTCGGCCACATTGGTGGCCAGCACCACGCGGCGACCCTGATGTGATGAAAATACACGTGCCTGATCTGCCGCCGACTGTCGCGCAAACAAAGGCAGAATTTCAAGACTGGGTGGATGGTTTTTGCGCAACGCCTCTGCCGCTTCGCGAATTTCGCGCTCGCCCGGTAGAAACACCAGCACATCTCCCGGCCCCGCGCGATGCGCTTCGCTCACCGCATCGACAATAGCCTCATTGATGTCCCGGTCCCCTGCCCCCTTCCCACTGGGAGACGAATTGGAGACGGGCGCTTCAGACCACGGACGATACCGCGTCTCAATGGGGTACAAACGCCCCGAAACTTCAATCACTGGAGCCGCTTTTTCGCTGAAAATAAAATGCTGGCTGAACCGCTTCGCATCCAGCGTAGCCGAAGTGACAATGACTTTTAGATCAGGCCGTTTAGGCAATAATTGCTTTAAGTAACCCAGCATGAAATCAATGTTCAGGCTGCGCTCATGCGCCTCGTCGATAATCAATGTGTCGTAATGACGCAGCAAAGGGTCGGTTTGTGTCTCGGCCAGCAAAATACCGTCCGTCATCAGCTTGATATAAGTCTCTGGCGAAACCCGATCGGTGAACCGTATCTTGAAGCCGACATGGCGGCCCAATTCGGATTTCAGTTCCTGTGCAATGCGAGTCGCCGTGGCGCGTGCGGCAATACGGCGCGGCTGTGTATGACCTATGAACCCATTCAGGCCCCGTCCGATCTCCAAACAGATTTTCGGCAGTTGCGTGGTCTTGCCCGAGCCGGTTTCACCGCAGATAATGACTACTTGATGCTGAAGAATGGCAGCAGCAATTTCTTCCCGTCGCAATGTAACGGGCAGTGCTTCGTCATAAATAATCGTCGGCCGTGCAGCGCGCCGCGCCTCGGCATCAAACCTCATTACTCCCGCCTCATTGCGCGAATTTTTGTATGGTCAAAATACCCAAACCCGTCATCAGCAAAGAGCCAAACACATGGATTGAAGCCGCACCCACCGCCCAGCCATACTCGGCGCGCTGAATCAGTGCGACAACTTCTGCCGAAAACGTGGAAAATGTCGTTAGCGCGCCCAGCACGCCGGTAATGAAGAACAAGCGCAACTCGGGCGAAAGATCAACATTCAGTTGAAACAAGGTAACCGCCGCGCCCACCAGATAACCGCCGAGCAGATTTGCTGCCAGCGTGCCCAAGGGTACCGTGGGAAACAGCGGGTTCAGCCAAAGCCCTAATCCCCAGCGCAGCCATGCACCCAGCACGGCGCCCACACCAATCGCAAAAAAACTTATCCAATTCATGTTGCCCATTTTACGCCTGTCTTTTACGCCTGCCAGTAGAATCACTTCTTTGTATGTGTTTAATGCACTCATGTCTGACACCGAAAAAACCTCTAACTTCATTCGGCATATCATCGAGGCCGATCTGGCTGCAGGGAAATATGCCGCACGCACCTGGAGCGGCAAGCCTGGCCCCGCGACACAGCAGCATAAAGTCGGCGATGGTGACATGGCAGCAATTGATGCTGCCAAAATCCGCACCCGCTTTCCGCCAGAGCCGAATGGCTATCTGCACTTTGGTCATGCCAAGTCAATTTGCCTGAATTTTGGTTTGGCACGTGACTACGATGGCGCGTGTCACCTGCGTTTTGACGATACCAATCCGGAGAAAGAAGAACAAGAATATGCCGATTCGATTATCGACGCAGTGCGCTGGCTCGGCTTTGATTGGCACTTTGGCGCAGAGAGCAATCTCTATCAGGCTTCCAGCTACTTTTCCTGGATGTATGAATTCGCAGAAAACCTGATCTCCGCAGGCCATGCCTATGTCGATTCGCAAACCGCCGAAGAGATGCGCGCCCAGCGCGGCACGCTCAAGGAAGCCGGCACAAACTCCCCTTACCGCAGCCGTACGGCACAGGAAAATCTTGATCTCTTTCGCACCATGCGCGCTGGGGAATTTGCCGATGGCACACATATTCTGCGCGCCAAAATTGATATGGCCTCGCCCAACATCAATCTGCGCGACCCTGTCATTTATCGCATTCGCCATGCGACGCACCACAACACGGGAAATACCTGGTGCATCTATCCGATGTACACCTTCGCCCATCCGATTGAGGACGCGCTGGAAAACATTACGCACTCTATCTGCACGCTGGAATTTGAAGACCAGCGCCCGTTCTACGACTGGCTTTTGGCCCGGCTAGCTGAATTGGGCTGCGTGAATACTCCGCTGCCGCAGCAGATTGAATTCTCGCGACTGAATCTCTCCTATGTCGTGCTCTCCAAGCGCAAGCTGATTCAACTCGTCGAAGAAAAACACGTCAGCGGCTGGGACGACCCACGCCTGCCCACTCTCGCGGGTGCGCGCCGGCGTGGCTATACGCCCGAAGGGTTTCGTCATTTTGCCGAAATGATCGGCGTCAGCAAATCTGATTCATGGATCGACTTCAGCGTGTTTGAAGAATCCCAACGCCAGCATCTAAATGACATTGCCCCCCGCCGCATCGCCGTGCTTGACCCGATCAAACTTATCATCGGCAACTATCCGGACGGGCAGGAAGAACTGTGTGAAGCACCCAACCATCCGCAAAAACCCGAGTGGGGCAAGCGCCTGATTCCTTTCTCAAAAGAATTGTGGATAGAACGCGAAGACTTTATGGAAATACCATCCAAAGGCTATTTCCGCCTTTTTCCCGGCAATACCGTGCGTCTGCGTTATGGCTTCGTCATCAAGTGTATCGGCTGCGATAAGGATGCCAGTGGCAAAATCACCGCCGTGCATTGCGAATACATGTCTGATTCAAAATCCGGCACGCCAGGGTCAGACACTTACAAAGTCAAGGGCAACCTCCATTGGGTCTCGGCACAGCACGCCTACACTGCCGAAGTGCGTCTTTACGACAGGCTGTTTGTTGCTGCAGAACCAGGTGCTGGTGACAAGGATTTCATCAGCGATCTCAACCCGGCTTCGCGCGTTGTCATCCAGGCACAACTCGAGCCGGCATTAAAAAATGCAACGGCTGAGGAACGCTTTCAGTTTGAGCGTCACGGCTACTTCGTCGCTGATCGTATCGACTCAAAATCCGGCACACCCGTATTCAATCGCACGGTAACGTTGAAAGAATCGTGGCATGGAACATCAAAAAAATAACCTGACGGTGCGCCATCCACATAGGCCACATTGTTGAACGGGTAGCGAGGGGTTTTAAGAACCCTATGCGAAAGCAATTGAAGGAGGCTCGGAGTCCAGACCCGGTGTGAAAAAGCAAACTGCTATACTTGCCAAAAGAAGCTAGACCATGGTGACGAAGGCCGAGTCTGCGTTTCATCTTTCTGAACACTGAAAGGAATTTCAATGCGTAAACTTTCTCTTCTGCTCCTCGCCTACATCGGCTTTGCCGCCACAGCGCATGCCGAAGCCATGAAACCCGGCCTGTGGGAAGTCACCTCACAGATGAGCGGCGGCAACATGCCGAAAATGCCGACCCTCTCTGCCGCAGAGCTCAAGCAGATGGAAGCCATGGGCATCAAACTGCCGAATGCAGGTAACCCGATGATGGTGACGGTCAAACAATGCGTGACAAAAGAGCAGGCCGAAAAGCGTCTGCCACCGCAAGGCGCGGAAGACCACCGCCAGCGTTGCGAACAGAAAGACATGAAAACATCGGGCAACACGATGACCTGGAAAATCGAATGCAACGGCGAGCAAAAGATGAGCGGCACCGGCTCAATGACCTGGCAAAATTCAGAACACTACACGGGGAGATCGACATTCACCATGCAAGATCCACAACGCGGGCAAATGACCATGAGCCAGACCTACACGGCGAAATGGCTAGCGGCGAACTGCAAGTAGCGCCCCAGAACACAACAAGCTGGCGGCCCCTTATACGTAACAGAGAAAAGCAATGGCGGAGAGGGTGGGATTCGAACCCACGGTAGGCTCGCACCTACGCCTGATTTCGAGTCAGGTACATTCGACCACTCTGCCACCTCTCCGCGATGCAGGATTATAGCCGCGAAGCAACAAGCCTGAGAGAGAAAAGGAATTATCAGATTGCAAAAAATTCTCCCCTTTTTATATTGCCTCATCACTTTTATTCTTGCCGGCTGTACTCAATTTGAAACATCGAAACCACTCCCCTCACCTGAAAAAATGGGGGAGCTGGTTATTGCCATACGCGAAGCCCCGGGGTTTTATCAGCAAGAGGGCGCAACGATTAGCGGATTCGAATATGACTTATGCAATCTCTTCGCAGCCAGTCTAGGTGTTAAAGCGCGCTTTGTCATCACTAAAGACTTTAATCAAATCAATTCCTTGTTGACGATGCACAAGGTACACATGGCCGCTTCTTTGCCGGTAGGCCGTACAGACTTCCAGTTTTCCCAACCTATACGCAGCGTAGGGCAATGGATTGTCAGTCATGATGATGCGCTCGGACCTGATGATATCGCGGAGTTATCAGGCAAAACAGTAGCGGTCGTTGCCGGGTCTCCATTAGCAATAAGCCTGCGCGCGCTGGATGAAAAATTCAGGCCCACCGTGATTGAAATACCCGGCATCAATGAAATCAATCTGCTGGCGCAAGTCGCTGAGCGAAAAATTCCGCTGGCGGCAGTGGATGATATTAATTTTGATCTGGCCAGCAATTTTTATCCTGAGCTTAACGCCCGCTTGCGCTTGCCAGGCATAACCGATCTGCGTTGGGCATTCTTCGACGATCAGATAACCCCTGCGGCAAACGCAATGCACAAACAAACCGACGATCAGGCACAAAATTCAAGCCCCCTGTCATTGCGTGTTCGAGCCGATGCATTTATTAAGCGCGCCCGTGCGGACGGCACGCTAGCGCGACTCAATGACCGCTACTTTGGTCACATCAAGCGCATCAATTCCATTGGCATCACGCAGTTCATCGAAGATACGCATACGCTATTGCCCGCCTTGCGACGTCATTTTTACGCCGCTCAGAACTTAACCGGGATCGACTGGCGTCTGCTGGCTGCATTGTCTTACCACGAATCCCACTGGAACCCGCTCGCAACTTCTCCCACCAATGTGCGCGGCATCATGATGCTGACCGAAGACACCGCCGACTATCTGGGGGTGGGCAACCGCCTGGACCCGGCAAGCAGCATTCGTGGCGGGGCGCGCTACCTGGCTGAGCTCAGTGACCAGCTGCCTGACAGCGTAAAGCCACCCGATCGCCTTTGGCTCGCGTTAGCTGCCTACAACTTGGGCATGGGACATTTACGTGGCGCGCTCGCGATTGCCAAAAACATGCATCGCGACCCCAACAGCTGGTATGAAATGAAAAAAGTATTACCGTTACTCTCGCGGCCAGAGGTATATGACCACTTAAAGTCAGGCCCCGCACGCGGTGGTGAAGCGGTGATTCTGGTAGAGAACATCCGTACCTACTACAACATCCTCAAGCGCTTTGAGCCAGCTCACCCCATTCCCACATCGACGACTTTCCCTTTTTCCACAACTACGCCACAAGCGGCCGGACAAGTCAGGCTGCGCTGATTTTCGTCAGGCCACCCATCCACGGGCGTAATACGGTAGGCACGGTGATGCTGCCATCGGTGTTTTGATAGTTTTCCAGAACGCCGACCAGGGTTCGTCCCACCGCCAGGCCCGAGCCGTTGATGGTGTGCAAGAGTTCCGTTTTTTTGCTCTCGTTGCGAAACCGCGCCTGCATGCGCCGCGCCTGGAATGACTCGAAATTTGAACAGGACGAAATCTCGCGGTAGGCATTTTGCGCGGGCAGCCACACTTCCAGATCATAAGTTTTAGCCGCAGAAAACCCCATATCGCCGCTGCACAACGCCATCTTGCGATAGGGCAGCTCAAGCGCTTGCAGCACCGCTTCAGCATGGCCTGTCAGCTCTTCTAACGCCTGCCAGGATGCTTCCGGACGCACCATCTGTACGAGCTCGACCTTGTCAAACTGATGCTGACGTATCATGCCGCGCGTATCGCGCCCGTAGCTGCCCGCCTCTGAACGAAAACACGGCGTATGCGCAACAAATTTCAGCGGCAGCATAGCGGCGTCCAGAATTTCGCCACGCACGATGTTGGTGACAGGCACTTCGGCGGTAGGAATCAAATACAGGTGACCGTCCTCGCCATGCGGCACGCGGAACAAATCTTCTTCAAATTTTGGCAACTGGCCGGTGCCAAACATGCTGTCTTTATTCACCAGATACGGCACATACACTTCGGTGTAGCCATGCCTGTCTGTATGCATATCCAGCATGAACTGCGCTAATGCGCGATGCAGGCGCGCAATCGGGCCTTTCATCACGGCAAAACGGCTGCCGGCAATCTTCACCGCCGTTTCAAAATCCAGCCCGCCCAGCGCTGCGCCCAAATCAACATGGTCACGCGGCTCTGCAATCTGTCGCGGCGTGCCCCAGCGCAGCACTTCCACATTGCCGGTTTCATCTTTGCCCACCGGCACGCTCTCGTGCGGCAGATTGGGAATGCCCGCCAAAAAATGATCGAAGCGTGGCATGAGTTCAGCTAAAGCCACCTCGCCCGCCTTGAGCGCATCGCCCAGCCCCGCAACCTCGGCGAGCACGGCAGTAGCATCTTCGCCTTTGCCCTTCAATATGCCAATCTGCTTGGAGAGCGTGTTGCGTTTGGCCTGCAAATCCTGCGTTTGTGTTTGCAGCTGTTTTCTTTCAGTCTCCAATGCTTCAAACGTCGCGGTATCCAGCGTGACACCGCGCGCGGCAAGACGTTCAGCAACAAACGGAAGATGGCTACGAAGAAGTTGAATGTCGAGCATGAAGTTCCCTATTAATCCTGTCAATACCCTAGCGGGATTTTTTTGTTTGTTGTCTGGCTTGTTCATCAAGCCCCCGCAAATGCGCGAGCTTCTCTGCTATTTTTTGTTCCAGCCCACGCGCCACCGGCTGATACCAGCTCACCTTTGGCATATCCGCAGGAAAATAACTCTCACCCGCAGCAAAACCCTCGGTCTCGTCATGTGCATAACGGTAATCTGCCCCGTAGCCAAGGTCTTTCATCAGCTTGGTTGGCGCATTGCGCAAGTGCTCCGGCACGCCACGGCTTTTGTCCTTGGCCACAAATGCGCGCGCCGCATTATAGGCGAGGTAGGCCGCATTCGATTTGGGTGCCACCGCCAGATACAACACCGCATTGGCCAGCGCCAGCTCGCCTTCCGGGCTGCCCAGCCGCTCATAGGTGAGGCAGGCGTTCAGCGCCACTTCATGCGCGCGCGGGTCAGCCAGGCCAACATCTTCAATCGCCATGCGCACGATGCGCCGCCCCATGTACAGCGGGTCCGCTCCGCCATCGAGCATGCGCACCAGCCAATACAGCGCCGCATCCGGGTTCGAGCCGCGCACGGATTTATGCAGCGCCGAAATCTGATCGTAAAACGCATCGCCGCCTTTATCGAAACGGCGCAGATCGGCTGCCAGAATCGAATCCAGAAAGTCGGCGCTGACGATACGGCGCGGGTCTGCCTGTTGGTCTGCCTGCGCTGCTGTTTTTACCTGTTCCAGCACGTTCAGCAACCGCCGCGCATCGCCATCGGCATAACCCAGCAGCCGCTCGCGCGCCGCCGGTTCAAACTCCAGCTCGGGAAAAGCCTGTGCCCGCGCCCGATCAAACAGCGCGCCCAGTTCTTCCTCCGTCAAGCTGTGCAACACATACACCGCAGCGCGCGAGAGCAGCGCGGAATTCACCTCGAACGACGGGTTCTCTGTCGTCGCGCCGATAAACGTCACCGTTCCATTTTCAACATATGGCAAAAACGCATCCTGCTGCGCCTTGTTGAAGCGATGCACTTCATCGACAAACAAAATTGTGCGCCGCCCCAGCGCACGCTGGCCCTCTGCCTGCTGCATCGCCTCGCGGATATCCTTGACCCCGGAAAAGACGGCGGATAATGCCACGAACTCGGCATCGAATGCATCCGCCATCAGCCGTGCCAAGGTTGTCTTGCCCACTCCCGGCGGCCCCCACAGAATCATCGAATGCGGCACGCCGGAAGAAAATGCCGAATGCAGCGGCTTGCCCGGCCCCACCAGATGCGACTGCCCGATCACTTGGTCCAGCGTCTGCGGCCGCAAGCGTTCCGCTAACGGCGCAGCAGGCGGCTCCCCCGCGAAAAGATCAGCATTCACGCAAAACTATCCCGGCCGAATGATCCCTTGTAAAAATGACGGATAAATCGTTTAATCCAATCGGTATAAGACGGCTCGGTACGTAGGCTGTCGTGCTTGAGGCATCTCTTGCCGCGCACCTGACCCAGCAGTTTCGGTGCGGTGCCAGTTGGTTCAATTGATGGTAACCGCTCCATGTTCAGGCTCCACTACAAACAAATTCAGCTTTGATTTTAAATGAAATATGACTTCAACTAAATTTTTATTCGGCGCGTTGATGGAAAGTTTTCCATCTTTTAGGCAGCCGACTTTACGTTAGGCATCACAGAACATGCCGTCACAGACCAAGAAGTTGGAAGCACATGCGAGCCATCTATTGGATGCGTTTATCCAGCTCCGGGAACGCTACGCAATACTTGAGCCAATGCTCTTCGATCCATCTATACCCAAACAACGCGGTTTCGGCGCGCAAGCGCGCGGGTTCTTGATACTTCGGCACTCGCTCTTTCTATCCTACGCTCAGGACATCGCCAAGCTTACGCTCGACTCGGACAAGCGGACCCCTAGCATCAAGAACCTGATGACCTCCCTTGACGACCCTCTTCTTTGCAAGGCGCTTCGAGAGAAATACGCGATATGGGTACTCCCGTCTATCGAAACCGAGACAGATCCGGAAATCATCGCAGCGCTCGAAAGAATGGAACTTCGAGAACAAGCCGAGCGCTGTGTTCAGTTCGATGAGATTCTCGCGAAAGCAAAGCACGATTGGTCAACGCTCAAAGTCGTGCCCTATCTCTCTGGCTTCCACACAATCAGAGACAAGGTCTCCGCTCATGCAGAGGTTCTCTTAGTCGCGGACAAATACCAGTTCGTGGATATAGGCACTTTGGACATCAAGTGGTCAGACATGAGGGATGCTATCAAGGCGATACAGTCTCTTGTCAAAGACTTAGGTTTCATCATCAGAAATGCTGGCTTCGCGTGGGATATGCTTGACGAGCAGTTAGTCAAGGCGAGTAAAGCTTTTTGGTCGACGCCTGAAAGTGTGGCCTAACCAATCATTCGAGCGGATCGAGCTAAAGTGAGCACAGGCTGCATTTTTCGTTTTTAAGATATTGAATTTTGGCGAGTAAAAAGTCGGCGCTGATGACACGGCAAGATGACGAAAAATTCAGACTATGATGCGATATTGGTTATCTTATTGAACTTACAGAGGCAATCAGCAAGGCTGATAGCTTCCACCACAACAGGCCAGCCGATGGCCTTCTTTTTCTGATTTTTTAACGAGAGAAACTGACATGGCCTATACAGAAAAATTTCAGAAGCTTGCTGATACTGCACGTTCGCGTGTCGAGGAGGTATTGCCTGAACAGGTGGACGCTTTGCTGGCTACAGGCGCGATTGCGCTGGATATCAGGGACAAGGAAGAACACGATGCTGACCATATCGCCGGTTCGCTGCATATCAGTCGCGGCAAGCTGGAGATGAATATCGAGGGCGTGATACCCCATCTTGACGCCACGATTCTCTGCTATTGCAACGCCATTAATCGGGGAGCGCTATCGGCGGATACCCTGCGCAGCATGGGCTATAAAAATGCCAAGTTCATTGCTGGCGGCCTGAAAGGCTATCGCGCTCTGAGGTGAATCAGTTGATGATACTAGGCGGCAGACCACGGCTTCTCTGTTTTGACGCTTTGCGCTCAGCGTGCTATTTTCGTTCACTGCCATCATGATTTTCTCAGCCTGCCTTTACAGCGAGCTTAACAGTTGAAGCCAACAATATGACTCCTATCATCAATCTGCCAAACACACTTTGGGATCAGCCATGCTCCGTGGCGGATCAGGAAAACGCACTTCATGCGCTTGAGCAAGGCAGCGTCTTGTTCTTTCCTCAGCTGAGCTTTTCGATTGAAGAGAGTGAGAGCCGATTTCTGTCGCCGGCCATCGTGGCGAAGAGCAAGAATGTCAGCCTGGATTGCTCCCGCGGAATACTCAAGGGCAGCAGCGCTAGCGAAGCGGAACAGCAGTTATTGCAAAGCATGATGCAGCGCTTTGCCACATCGACTGTCGCCCTGCTGCACAATTTATTGCCGCACTACACAGCGGGCTTAGTGCAGGGGCGCACGAGTTTTCGGCCGGTGGAAATCGCCCGGCGAGCGGCCTCGTGGCGGAAGGACGATACACGGCTGCATGTTGATAGCTTTCCGTCGTCACCCGTACAAGGCAAGCGAATTCTGCGTGTTTTCAGCAATGTGAATCCGCAGGGGAAAAGTCGCTCGTGGCGGCTAGGTGAACCGTTCGAAAACGTTGCTCGCCGCTACCTGCCTGCCTTGCCCCGCCCCGTATGGGGCTCAAGCCAGTTGCTTAAATTAACCGGAATTACCAAGAGCCGGCGCAGCGCCTATGATCATTTCATGTTGCAACTGCATGATCACATGAAGGCCGACATGGGCTATCAGTCGCAAGTGGATCAAGTGGCTTTCGACTTCCCCGCCGGCAGCACCTGGATGACATTCACGGACCAGGCATCGCATGCCGCCATGGCGGGGCAGCACGCGTTTGAGCAAACCTTTTACTTGCCCGTTGCCTGCATGCAAGAACCCTCTCTTTCACCATTGCGCGTGCTGGAGCGGTTGACAAACCGGGCGCTGGTTTAGCGTTCTTTCCCCTGGTTCTTTAGATTCAGTGGCTTCATCTGCGCCAGCGCGTTGCTTGTTCTGCGCTACCTGCAGGCCGCCCTCAGGAGCTTTTCTTAAAAGCTTTCGTTCTCGCGCAAGTATCGCCACTGACCTAGCGGCAAATCGCCCAGACGCACGCGGCCGATGCGCACGCGCTTCAAGCCCGTGACACGCAAGCCGACCAGCTCGCACATGCGGCGTATCTGTCGCTTGCGGCCTTCTTTGAGCACAAAACACAGTTGATCTTCATTGGCCCAGCGCACCTGTGCCGGACGCAATTGTTTGCCGTCCAGCTCCAGGCCATGGTTGAGCAGCGCCAGATCATGGCTATCGAGCGGGCCTTCCACGCGCACCAGATACTCTTTTTCCACGGTCGAATCGTCGCCAATGAGCTGACGCGCCACGCGGCCGTCTTGGGTGAGCACTAGCAGCCCGGTGGAATCAATATCCAGCCGACCCGCCGGGGCAAGGCCTTTCATGTGCGCCAGCTGGAATCGCTGCGTGCTGCCTGCTGCCTGAGTCTTGGCTGAAATCAGCGAGGAAGCCGGCTGATGGCCGTCTTCGGCCTGTCCTGAAACATAGCTCATCGGCTTGTGCAGCAAAATCGTGACTTGCCGCGCTTGGCTTGCGCGTGCTTCAGGTGCCAGAGAAATCACGGCGTCCGGCAGCGCGCGTGAGCCGAGTTGTGTTATCCGCTCGCCATTGACAAACACCAGCCCACGCTCGATAAAAGCGTCAGCCTCGCGACGCGAACACAAGCCGCGCTCGGCCATTAGTTTGGAAATGCGGCTACCTTGCGTATCATTCATGGTTGTTCATTCTATCCTGCCGCCATGCTCAGTTATCGCCACGCCTATCACGCCGGCAACCATGCCGATGTTTTAAAACATCTGGTGCTCATGCTGTGCATGCAGCACATGAACAGCAAAGACAAGCCCTACACAGTGATCGACACGCATGCCGGTGCGGGGCTCTATGTGCTGGATAGCGAGCAGGCCAAGCGCACGGGTGAATATATCAACGGCATTGGCCGGTTATGGCCGCGCACCGATTTGCCTGCACCGCTGGCGCAATTCATGACAAGCATCAAAGCACTCAATCAAAGCGGCCAATTGCGCCGTTACCCCGGCTCGCCCTGGTTGATTGATCACCTGGCGCGGCCCATTGATCGGCTGCGCTTTTGTGAACTGCATTCAACGGATTTTGCCTTGCTGCGCCGTCAATACAAAGAAGCAGGCCGCCGCGTCACGGTGGCACAGGCCGATGGGTTTGAAGTACTCAAGGCCAGCCTGCCGCCGCCTTCGCGGCGTGCGCTGGTGTTGATTGATCCCTCGTATGAGATCAAGAGCGACTACCTGAAAGTCGTCGCTGCAATCAAGGATGGATTAAAGCGCTTTGCCACCGGCACGATGCTGGTGTGGCACCCGCTGCTACCCTCGATTGAAGCGAACCAGCTACCCGATAAACTCAAAAAATCGGGTGCCACGCACTGGGTACACGCCACTTTGAGCGTATGCGCCACATCCACCCAGGGGCGTGGCATGCACGGCAGCGGCATGTTCATCATCAACCCGCCCTGGACACTCGCCGCAGAACTCAAAACCACCCTGCCTTATCTTGCGCAGATTCTGGGCTTGGATAGTCATGCGTCGTGGAAAGTGGATGAGCTAGAGCAAAAAGCCTTAAAGCCTGGCGACGCATGAAGGGCTTAAGGCCGTAAAGCTCGACGGGTACGAAGTGTTTGCCCAGCGCCCTCACACGTTGAAAATATCCATTTGCCGTGGAATCACATCGTTGCATACGACGATATATTTTTCACGGATGCTCAACGCCTCGCCCTTGCATGCCAAGCGGTAGCGGTAATGGCCAAAAAACATATCCGTACGTTTTTCTTCATGCTTGTAGGTGTTGACCTGAAAATTCGCGGTGACAATCACCTCGGTCGCAGCCACAGAGCGCACGCGCACATTCGTCACTAAATGACGCGTGCGGGGTAAACGCAGCAAAGACGATGACAAGCCGGATTCAATACGCCACACCCGGTCTTCCATGCGGGCACGGTTGCCGCAATAAATCAGCGAGATTTCACTCTGCGGATCATCAATCAGCACATGATCATCGTCCCATGAAGGCGCCCAATAGACAGCATCTTCTTCATACAATGCCAGCCAGTCGCGCCAGCGCCGCTCATCAAGACAATCGGCTTCTTCCAGCAATAACTCACTGATGGCTTCCTTCATAGTGTATTCAGCCTGCATGTTGCTCTCCTTCTTCGCGGCGCATGCCCTCTTCAAGCAATTTCAACCATTGCCGATATTCGCCGTGATAAAGCGTCTCATCAGCGACATTCGGTGCGCTGACCTGCGGCGCAAACCCGAGTTCTTGCGCCAGGGCATCCGCGCCCACAACACGCCGCTTCATGCCCCGATCAAAGTCTTGCCATGGCGCGCTGCGCGCGGCGTTATACCCATTTTGGCAGGCGTCAAATTCGGTTAAATCATCCGGCGTGGCAATGCCGCTGGCACCATAAAAATCTTCATATTGCCGCACGCGACGCTCGCGCGCCTTGGCTGATTCGCCCTTAGGCGCAACACAGTAGGCATGCACTTCTGTCTGGTCGGTCGCAATCGGACGCCAGGAGCGCAGCTGGGTCGAAATACCATCAAACAAAATTACATTGGGATAGATAAGCACCTGGCGCAGGCGCTTGGCCATCCAGGTGGCTTGCAGCGGCCCGACCCGCGCTTCTAACGCATCGTAATCCATGCCCAGCGCACGATCACGAAAGTTGGGTACATCGATCCAGATCATGACATGGCCATTACCCAGATCGTAATTGCCATTGCCAAGGTCGCCCAGGCTAATTTGGATCGCCTTGACCTTGTCTTCATCACTGGCCGCAGCTGCCTGCTGTGCGCGCAACTTTGCCAGGCGGAAATAAGAAGCATGGACAATATCCACGTGATAGCCATCCACGCCATTTTCCGCCTGCATTTTCCAGTTGCCGCGATGGGTGTACACCGAGTGCCCACGCAACACTTCAAGACCATCGACTGATTGATTTGCAAAAAGCTCCAGGAACGGTGCTGCACCGGCCAAGTGAGTTTTTATGTCCGGCACATCCGGGTTAAGGCTCGCAAAAATGAAGCCGTGATAATTCGCCACATGAGGCACAGGCATCAGCCCGTGATCCTGCTTTTGCCAGTGATCAGGATAAGCGCCTGCGGCCTCATCCTTCACGTCCAGCAACTCGCCCTGGTTGTTGTATACCCAGCCGTGATAAGAACAAACCCAGCGTTTGGCATTGCCCTTGTCCTTGCGGCACACCATGGCCCCGCGATGCGAGCACGCATTAATAAAACCCCGCAATTGCCCATCAGCGCCACGGCTGATAATGACTGGCTGGCGGCCAATCACCGTGGTCAAAAAATCATTCGGATTGGGTATCTGGCTCTCATGGCCGATATAAATCCACGTTGCCTCCCACACATGTTTTATTTCCAGTTCAAAGAGTGCCGGGTCGGTATACACCGAACGATGCACCTTGAAGGTCTCGCCTGGCACATCCACAATGCGCTCGGCAATATCTTGCATCGACAGGCCTGCAGATGACTTTGCTTGTAGCAGAGCGCCTTTAGTCCGAGATTCCGCGTTCATATCGTGACGATCATTCATTGCTCTCTCTCCTTATTTTTACAAACGTTTTTTGTTTGACTGTAGCAGAGTCAAAATCTGAATTGAATGAACTTTACCCAAAAAATAGCTCAAGCCATGTAAAAACCGTGATCAACCCGTTAAAATGGATGGCTTTCCACACATTAAAAAGTGTGGACAGGGCTTGAAACATAATTATTCAGCCCCACGTAGCCAAAAGTTTAGTCAGGAGACCCCCATGCAGGACACCCCACACTCACCAACGAACAACTCGAACGAATCCATCGAGAAAATCGATGCAAACGGCGTCTCGCCAGCGCCGACTTTTCACGACGAAGAAAATAACGCCGAAACCTCCTCAATAGAGACAATGCCCAGCACCGAAGAACTGCTGCGACAGGCTGAACTCACCTCTGCCGAACACCATGACGCCTGGCTGCGCGCCAAAGCCGAAACCGAAAATGTACGCCGCCGTGCGCTAGAAGACATTGCCCGCGCCGGCAAATTCGCCGTCGAAAAGTTTGCCACTGAATTGCTCGCCGTCAAAGACAGCCTGGAAGCCGCGCTAGCCAATGAAAACCAAACCGCTGAAAACCTCAAGGCCGGAGTTGAGCTCACATTAAAGCAACTCTCTGCGGCGTTTGAAAAATCCCATCTGGCTGAAATTTCGCCCCTCGGTGAAAAATTCGACCCCCATAAACACCAGGCCATCAGCCAAACCGAGGCCGAAGGCGAACCCAATCACGTGCTCTCCGTCCTGCAAAAAGGCTACACCCTGCATGATCGCGTGATTCGTCCGGCACTGGTCATCGTCTCCAAAGCCAAATAACTTAGCGAAATAATCCAAAACAATCATGCAGCGGCTTGAATTCAAGCCTGACATCCCCATAACAGAACAAGAGCAGGTTTTTAAGCTTTCACATTTTTAATAAAGGAAGAAAATCATGGGCAAAATTATCGGTATCGACCTTGGCACCACCAACTCCTGCGTTGCGATCATGGAAGGCGGCAAGCCTAAAGTGATCGAAAACGCCGAGGGCGCGCGCACTACCCCGTCCATCGTGGCCTATGCCGACGATGGCGAAATCCTCTGCGGCGCCGCAGCCAAACGCCAGGCGGTAACCAACGCCAAAAATACGCTGTATGCCGTCAAGCGCCTGATCGGCCGTCGCTTCGACGAAAAAGAAGTACAAAAAGACATTGACCTGATGCCCTTCAAAATCGTCAAGGCCGACAATGGCGATGCCTGGGTAGAAGTGCGCGGCAACAAGATGGCGGCACAGCAGGTTTCCGCCGAAGTGCTGCGCAAGATGAAGAAAACCGCTGAAGACTATCTGGGTGAAGAAGTCACCGAGGCCGTCATCACCGTACCCGCTTATTTCAACGACAGCCAGCGTCAGGCCACTAAAGACGCCGGGCGCATCGCCGGTCTGGATGTCAAGCGCATCATCAACGAGCCCACCGCTGCGGCGCTGGCCTTCGGCATGGACAAGCAAGAAGGCGACCGCAAGATTGCCGTGTATGACCTGGGTGGCGGCACGTTCGACATTTCCATCATCGAAATTGCCGCGCTCGATGGCGAGCACCAGTTTGAAGTGCTGTCCACCAATGGCGACACCTTCCTCGGCGGTGAAGACTTTGACCAGGTGCTGATCGACTACGTCGTCACCGAATTCAAGAAAGAACAGGGCGTCGACCTGAAGAACGATGTGCTCGCCCTGCAACGTCTGAAAGACGCCGCAGAAAAAGCCAAGATCGAACTTTCATCCAGCCAGCAGACCGAGATCAATCTGCCCTACATCACGGCCGATGCCAACGGGCCGAAACATCTGGCGCTGAAAATCACTCGCGCCAAGTTTGAATCGCTAGTGGAAAGCCTGATCGAGCGCACCATCGCCCCCTGCCGCCTGGCCGTCAAGGACGCCGGCGTCAGTCTCACTGACATCACTGACGTGATTCTCGTCGGCGGCATGACGCGCATGCCCAAGGTGCAGGATAAAGTGAAAGAGTTCTTCGGCAAAGAGCCGCGCCGTGACGTGAACCCTGATGAAGCTGTTGCTGTTGGCGCTGCAATTCAGGGTGGCGTGCTGCAAGGTGAAGTCAAGGACGTGCTGCTGCTCGACGTAACGCCACTGTCGCTGGGCATTGAAACCATGGGTAGCGTGATGACCAAGCTCATCACCAAGAACACCACCATCCCGACCAAGGCCAGCCAGGTATTCTCTACCGCTGACGACAACCAGAATGCGGTGACCATCCACGTGTTGCAAGGCGAGCGCGAAATGTCTGCGGGCAACAAGAGCCTCGGCCAGTTCAACCTGTCCGATATTCCGCCCGCACCGCGCGGCATGCCGCAGATCGAAGTCACTTTTGACATCGATGCCAACGGCATCTTGCATGTGTCGGCCAAGGACAAAGGCACGGGCAAGGAAAACAAGATCACCATCAAGGCGAACTCAGGCTTGTCGGAAGACGAAATCCAGCGCATGGTAAAAGACGCCGAAGCCCACGCCGAGGAAGATCACAAGGCCCGCGAAATGGTCGACGCGCGCAACCAGTGCGACGCCATGGTGCATTCCATCAAGAAATCGCTTGCCGAGCATGGCGACAAACTGAGTGCGGAAGAAAAGTCCGCCATTGAAGCCGCCATTGCCGAGGCCGAAACTGCGCTGCAAGGCACCGACAAAGAAGCCATCGAAGCCAGGACGAAAGCTCTGACCGACGCATCAATGAAACTCGGCGAAAAAGTCTACGCTGAATCCCAGGCGGCAGCTGGCGCTGGAGGATCGGGTGGAGCCTCAGATGCAGGGGGCGCGGAACAAGCCAAAGCCGACGAAGGCGACGTAGTCGATGCTGAATTCACCGAAGTAAAGGACAAGAAGTAATATCAGCAGAAAATTGATATAACCCCTCGGGCCGTTTGCCATTTTGGCTGCGGCCCGTTCTGCTTGGCTCTGACAACTCTGAATAATCATGGCAAAACGCGACTTTTACGAAATTCTTGGCGTCAATCGCGACGCTTCTACTGAAGATATCAAAAAGGCCTACCGCAAGCTGGCCATGAAACACCATCCGGATCGCAATCCGGACAACCCCAAATCAGAAGGCCTCTTCAAGGAAGCCAAGGAAGCCTACGAGATCCTCTCGGACGAACAAAAACGCACCGCTTATGACCAATACGGCCACGCGGGCGTTGACCCGCAAGCCCGTGGCGGCGGTGGTAATAGTGGATTTGGCGATTCCTTTTCAGACATCTTTGGCGACATTTTCGGTGGTGGCGGCAACCGCTCGAATGTCTATCGCGGGGCCGATCTGCGCTACAACCTCGAAATCTCGCTGGAAGACGCCGCCCACGGCAGCGAGACCCGCATTCGCATTCCCACCATGGCCGAGTGCGAAGCATGTGCTGGCAGTGGCGCCAAAAAAGGCACGCAACCCAAAACCTGCCCGACCTGCGCAGGCCACGGCCAGGTGCGCATGCAGCAAGGCTTTTTCTC
>DATCQI010000117.1:0-8103 GCA_036569545.1 Rugosibacter sp.
GGATTTGGTGGTGGGGGTTTTAGCCATGTCTATGCCTGTAGTTTTCCATGTTTCGTTACGCCGGCCAAATTCCGTTGGCGGTCGGCATGAGCAGTTTGAGCCCTTTGTTTAGTCCGATCGTTTGTGGCGCTTTGGGCAAGACATGTCCCAAATGTCTCATTTCGCTTGGTTTGCGGCTGGTGTGAGCCGTTCGCAAACCCTTCCCTTCGTGGTTGGCGGCTTTGGCGGGTTCGTGGCGGGTTCCCATTTCCCAATTGATAGACGGGTTCGACGGGTTCATGACGGGTTCTCTCCGTGTCCGTTCCTGCCTGGAGGTGTCTTGGCCGCCGCGTAATGTGCCGATTGGCCGGTACCCCCCACCTTCTCAAAAATGCCGAGGGTGGTCAGTTGGCGAAGCTCTCTGAGCGCCGTGCTTTCGGATACTCCGGTCATTTCCCGATATTTGGCATTGCTGATGCGGCCGGTGACCTTCGCATGCCTTATCCCCTGTAACTGCCGATCATTCAGATGGAAGCCGGCGAGGACTTCATCGGTCAACCAGTCACGCCAGAGGGTGATGACGAACGATCCGGCGCGTAACTCGAAGGCTGGTTCAGGCAGACCCGCTTCGCGGCACAGTTCGATCATGCGCTCGGTGCCTGAGCCCGCTTTCTCAATATAACGGGTCAGGTACAGCGACTCGGCGATCAGGGGATTGTTAGGCACTGAGGGATGCGCCTCACGCAGGTCGTCGAGGGTCAGCGTTCCGGGCAGCGCGCCGGGGTTCCATACTTCGAGGCGGTCGGCGAACAGTCGCACCTCGACCGAAGCATTGCTGTTGTAGTCACGATGGGCGATGGCGTTGACGATAGCCTCACCTACCGCGTCGGGTGGCAATTCATACGTAGCCGGCGCCTGATTGCTCGTGGCGCGGATACCTACGGCGCGGTTGATCTTGGCGAGCACGAAATCGCGCGCCTGATCGGCCTGCTCGAAGAGATTGCCGGCGTAAATCTGTTGCGAGGCGAAGGGGCGGCGGTACTGCGTGCCATGACAATGCACGCATTTGGTTTCAGCAGTGCGGTGGAAGCGCTGCGGATTCGTACCGAACAGGAGCAGCGCGGCATTGGTCGGCTTGCCGTTGTCGAGCAGGTTGAGGTGCGTCAGCAGTGCCTGCGTCGTGGTGTTGGACTTGAGCGCGAAGCCGCGCTCGCGGCGGGCGGTTTCAAGAAACCAGTCGATGCGTTTGCGGGAAAGGTCTTTCAGGCTGACGCCATCGCTTGTTGATGTATCGAAGGGCGGAACACGCAGCGCGCCCAGCCGGTCGAGGTGATCCACCATGCTTGAGTAGACTTCGGCAGTCAACGCGCTCATGTCGTCAACCCTGCGGCGAATCAGCTCGCTGCTGGCCTTGCGCACCAGCGCTTGCATTTTTGGCGCGCGTTTTTTGTCATCGGTGCCCCATACATAGATAAACCGGGGTTTGCCATGACGGGTGGCGTGGTCGAATTCGCGTTCGGTCGGCGAGATGCCGTCCTGATCTTCAAAGCCGTATTCATAGCCGAAGATGCCCAGATAGATATCGCAGCGTTTCACTTCATCGAGGTACACCTGATCCGCGCGGCGGTCGCTGGCCGGCAATTCCTCGAACAGAAACACTTCGGCAATGAATCGGCGCAATACGGCATCGCCAAGCAGAAAAGCCTTCAAGTCCAGCCGCTGCTGTGCAAATTCCTTTTGCACGCTGCTGATGAAAATCCTGAGGCGGGTCGCGGCCATGCTGGTTAAGCTTCGACCACTGAAAACTGTTCGATCATGGTGTTGAACTCCGCTTCAATCTTTTTCGCAAAATCGGCCTCGATCTGGTAGACCTCGGTGAATTCGGCAAAGGCCCAGCGGCCGTAGGTGCCGAGGTGGTTGACGCCGGGCACCCAGTAGGTGTCCATGGTGGATTTCTTTTCTATCGCATCTTCGCGCCGGTAGCCCTTGATCTCGACGATCAGGTTGAGCAGATTGTCGTCGCCATGACCGTCGTCCACGCACACGATGAAGTCGGGCAGGTATTTGCGCATTTCCGATCCGTAACGGTAAGGCACTTCGAGGCCGAGGTTGTGGTTCTTCACGTAGGCACGAACCTTGGGATGTGATTCCGCGACACGGCAGAACTCACCTTCCCAGTCGCTGTCGAGAATGATCCAGTTGATGTGGCAGGATTTGGAACTGGTCTCCCAGCGGTCGGTCTTCGAGGTGTTGAAACGGATGTGCCTGGTTGATCCGGTAGGATTGTAGGCATCGAGCAGTGCCTTGATCGGGCGCTCGCCGAGGAACTGGCGGGTAATCGCAGCGGTGATCTTGTTGCAGGCCATGTCGGCCAGTTCCTGATACATCAGCAAGGCGGGATAGGTGTCGCCCTTGCAGACGAGGCAGGTGTCGAGCCATTCTTTGGTGATGCGTTTGAGCTGACCGAAGAGATGCAGCTTGGGTTCTTCGCCGGGGTCGCGCCATTTGGTGTACAGCAACCGCTGGGTGAGGTGGAAGACCAGTGTGGAAGGGCGAATGTCGCCCAGGTGCTTGAGGCTCATATCCACGCCTTCGCCGATGATGCCGGAATTGCGGGTAATCGACGGGCCGACCAGGTCGGGGCTGAGCGTCAGGATGGATTCTTCGTTGAAAGCGGCAGTCAACCTTTCCTCCGGCAACTCGATGCGATAACCCTCGACGCGGGGGAAGCGGATTTCGAGCGCGTCGCGCTCCGGGCGCACGGCCTTGACTTGCACAGTTTCGCGCGGGGGTTGCGGCGGCGCGATGACTGGCCTGGCAGTGAAGTCGAAGGGGATGCCGAAGACATCGGCGTATTCGACGTTGAACAGCCCTTCTTCATTCAGCTCGTAAGACTGCCGGCGCAGCGCGCGGCCGATGACTTGTTCGCACAATAATTGGGTGCCAAAGGCGCGGATGCCGAGCACGTGGGTGACGGTGTTGGCGTCCCAGCCTTCGGTAAGCATGGATACCGAGACCACGCAGCGGATCGAGCCGCCGAGCTGGCCGGGCTTGCCGACGGTGTTCATGACTTCGCGCAGCAATTCCTGGTCGGTGATGTTGTCACCGGCACGCGCGTCACCGGTGCGCTCGACGATCTCGCGGCGGAAGCGCTCGATTTCGTCGGCGGCCATGTCGTGAAACTTGTCATCCAGCGCGTCGCCCGCTTCGAGTTGTTCACTGTCGATCAGCAGCGTGTTCGGGCGCGGCAGCGCGTTGCCGGTGGTCTCGTCGAAATTGCGGAACAGCGCGAATTGGCTATTTTGCAGCGTGGTGGTGCCGCCGGCGTTCTTGCGGTGGAAGCCGGATACGAAGTCATAAACCAGTTTGGAAATGGCGGTGTTCTGGCAGACGATGATGAAACAGGGCGGCACTTTGATGCCAGCGTCATTCCAGAGCTTGAAGGTTTTTTCGTAATGGCCGTAGAGGGCTTGCAATGCGGTTTGCAAACGGGTGGGGAGCTTGAGCGGGTCGAGGTCTTCGCCCTGCCCGCGACCCTTCTTGGGCATGTCTTTGCTGATGTTCTTCCAGAGATCGCGGAATACCGGCAATTCTTCGCCGGGGATGTTTTCGGCGACGGGCACACGCGGCAGTTTGACGATGCCGCATTCGATGGCATCCATCAGCGAAAAGTCGCTCATGGTCCAGGGAAACAGCGTGCCCTCGGCATAACCGGAACCACTCAGGAAGAAGGGTGTTGCGGACAAGTCCATTACCCTGCTCGTGCCGAGCTTGCGGTTCACCGCTTCGAGGCCGGAAATCCACAGGCGCGCGGCCTCGTTGTTCTTCTCGGCTTCCTTCCTGTCGTCGCCTTTCAGGTCTTCATCGTCAGCATCTTTCGGTTTTTCGCGATAGCAGTGATGCGCCTCGTCGTTGATGGCGAGGATGTTCTTCATGCCCATCAGGTCAGGCATGACACGCTGGAGCATCTGGCCTTCAGTTTCGAGCGTTTTGGGTTCCTCGCCGGTGCGACCCTGTAAAAGTTGACGGCCACCCTTGGAAAGCTCGATGCGCTCGCGCATCTTGAAAGCGTGATAGTTGGTGATGACGATTTTCGCCCGACTCATGTCGTCAAGCATGTCGCCTGGCACCAATTCACGATCTTTGTAGTAACTGTCCGGATCGTGGGGTTGCAGCACGCGCAGTCTGTCCTTGATGGTCAGGCCGGGCGCGCAAATAAGAAAGCCGCGTGTGAACTGTTTGCTGGCCGGGCGACGCACGGCATTGATGGTCTGCCAGGCGATGAGCATGGCCATCACCGTGGTCTTGCCGGCGCCGGTGGCAAGCTTTAGCGCCAGACGCATCAGTTCAGGGTTGGCATCCTTGTTGGCGGCAGCCATGTGCTCGAGAACGCGCTTGCCGTGCTTGGATAGTGGCGCGACCTCGGTGAGCCAGATCGCGGTTTCCACCGCCTCCACCTGGCAGAAGAACGGGCGAACCCCGCTGAACTTGTGATGCCGCCAGTGCTGCAACAGGCGCGCAGTTTCAGACGTAACCTGCCACTGATTGGGATTGGGCAAGGCGCGCCACGATTCAATGTGACCGCGCACTTCATTGATGATCGATGTGGGATCGTATTGCTGTTCCTTGGTTGATAGTCCCTGGTCATCATCGAAAACGAATCCTTCCTGCCTGGCCGCACTCTTCCGCTTCCTGGGCTTGGGGATCGGCGTGATGAACTGCGCGCGCCGCCTGGATACTTCAATCTGCTGGGTTGGCTGTCCCGTGTCGTCAAGTTCCCAATGCCGCGATGGACGATCATAGGGGGAGTTCAATATCGGATGGTCAAAGAAGGGGTTCGACATGTTCAAGACTCTCGCGCCGGTGTCTCGTTATTCCCGGAGGCCGGGCAAGTTCGTCATTTTCCATCAATTTTCCGCCGAAACAGAAATTTTATGCATTTTCGATGAAGATTTATCGTGGCGTATCACCATCGCCGACTTTTCCAGACTTTCCCCAACCGCCCAACATTTGCGTCCGACATGTCTTTCATATCGGCCACGCTGGCTTATCAATCGCAATCCTGACTGCCAAAGCTGCGTGTAAAGCCTCCGCCCTCGCCTTCGCGCGGTGGGTAGATGCAGATCAGCACGGAAAAAGAATCCATCGCGCGGCGGATATCCTGCGGGAAGGCCGGAAAAGGCGAGGCCAGGTCAATCACTTGCTTGATGTAGGCAATCTGCACTTGCTGATCGGCCGCACGGATGACGCGATAGCTTTTCAGGCTGCCGTCCGGCTTTAACACAATCTGCACCAGGGCTTTGCGCGAGCCGCGGGCACGCGGGTCGTTTTTCACGAAGGCGGAGCTTTGATTCAACTTGCGCACGAAAGCGTCAAAGTACATCTGCAAACTAAATGGCTCGACGGTTTTGCTATCGAGCGAAGATTCCACACCTGAAACCTCGCCTTGCTGCGCCAGGCGCCGCCCTTCTTCTCTGGCGCTGGCCAAGGCCTGCCGCGATAGTTCCGTGCCTTTTGATGGCGGCCTTGGCGACATGGGCGGCGTTTTGAGTTCATCCAGAAACTGATTCATCTCATTACGTTCAGCGATACTCCATGTTCGTTGCTGTATGAGTTCAGGCGGCACGCTTATCACTTTCGGCCGTCGCGACTGAGAATCTCGGCGCTTAGAGCGTTTTCTTGGGGGTACTCGTGATGATGGCGAAGAAGGGGGCGAAACAATGGCAGGCTGCTCTGCTACTTTCGGCATTAACGTTGCGGTAATTCGCGTCTCTGCGCCATCACCCTGTGCCGCTTTTTGGGAGCGATCACCCGGCGATGCGGTGTGAATCAACAGCACCAAGCCGTGCAGCACGACGGATAAAAGCAGTGCAAGCTTAAATAATCTGTTCGAGCGATAGTTTCCCCAATCGCCCCATAAGGTCTTGCCCACACGGCTCACTGGCGCTAAGAGCACCCTTCTTATCGGCTTTTCGCCACGACCTCGGTTTGGCTCATTTTTGGATTGCGCCTTAACACCACGGGCGCAACTTTAGCCCCACCAAAACTTTGCTTGACCATCCATTTTGCCAGCGCTGAATCGAGATAATCCGCATGCCCAGGAAACCACTCTTCCAAAGCCGTGACCAAGCCACGCCCAACAGATAGCTTCTTTTCGATTTCCATCGCTTGCACACCCTGCACGGAAGCCAATACCGCAGCATGCTCGTCAATATGGCAATCCATGGAAGGAAAATCCGTGGCTTTCATCCACTCGTTTTCTTCATTGAAATGCCGCACGGCGTGCTTTTCAAACGCCTCCAGCGCTGCTGAAAATTCCTCATCCGAGGCGTGCTTCATGGCATTGACCAATGCAACAAACTCCTTGTGCGTCTCGTCCATCGGAATGTAGCCCAGCAAGTAAGAATCAGACCACGTAAATGGGTCCGCTGCGACTTGGCCGTGCTTGGCTTGCTCGTTGTTTGATTGTTCACTCATTGCCGCTCCATCATCTCTGTCGTTAATTCATTGTTGCACAAGGCAACCAGCCCGTGGATGCTACACAATGCCTTGCCATCGCGCAATCTGGCAACCCTCTGTTTACCTAAAATTGCCTGAATTCACTCAATCCGCATCACCATCAGCATCATGCGCTTCACCGCCAAAAGCCAAGCGCTTGACGCGAAAAAGCTCATCCCGCGCAGTGGCAGCTGCTTCAAATTCCAGATTTTTTGCATGCATCTGCATCGCTTTTTCCAGCTTTTTAATATGCTGGGCCAATTCCTTTTCGCTCATCATGTCAAAGCGTGCCGCTTCCTGCACCGCTTGCCGCGTCTGCGCTGCCGAATCGGCATCATATGAACCCTCGATGATGTCCTTGATACGCTTTACCACGCCTTGCGGGGTAACTCCATGCACCGCGTTGTGCGCCAGCTGTGCGTTGCGACGGCGCTCGGTTTCATCCATCGCGCGCCGCATCGAATCCGTGATTCGATCTGCATACAAAATCGCCGTGCCATTGATATGCCGTGCCGCGCGGCCTATGGTTTGAATTAATGACCGGGTTGATCGCAAAAACCCCTCTTTGTCGGCATCGAGTATCGCCACCAGCGAGACTTCCGGAATATCCAGCCCCTCACGCAACAGATTGATGCCGATCAGCACATCAAATACCCCCAGACGCAGATCACGAATAATTTCAACGCGTTCCACCGTATCAATATCTGAATGCAGATAACGCACCTTGATGCCATTGCCACTCAAGTATTCCGTGAGCTGCTCTGACAGCCGCTTGGTCAACGTTGTGACCAGCACCCGCTCACCCAGAGCAATGCGTTTTTTTAATTCCGCCAGCAGATCATCAACCTGCGTTGCCGCCGGACGAATTTCCAGGATCGGATCAACCAGCCCCGTAGGGCGCACCAGTTGTTCGACCACCTGGCCTTGATGCGCCTCTTCATAAACCGAGGGCGTGGCAGAAACAAACACCGTTTGCGGCATGAGTTTCTCGAATTCCTCAAATTTCAAAGGCCGATTATCCATGGCTGACGGCAGACGAAATCCATAACTCACGAGGTTTTCTTTGCGCGCGCGGTCGCCTTTATACATGCTGCCCACTTGCGGGATGGCGATATGAGACTCATCCACAAACATGATCGCATCGCTCGGCAGATAGTCATACAACGTGGGTGGCGGCTCGCCCGGCTGGCGGCCGGATAAATGGCGCGAATAGTTTTCGATGCCCTTGCAAAAGCCGAGTTGATCGAGCATTTCCAGATCAAACCGCGTACGCTGTTCAATCCGCTGCAACTCAACCAGCTTTTGCTCCTGGGTATAAAAATCCATGCGCTCACGCAACTCGGACTTGATCGCCTCTACCGCCTTCAACACCGTAGCGCGCGGGGTCACATAGTGGCTCGAAGGAAAAACAGTGAAACGATTCAACTTTCTCTTTGTTTGCCCTGTTAAAGGATCAAACAGAGTCAAGGTTTCAATGTCGTCATCAAATAAAGCAATACGTATCGCGTTCTCCGCATTTTCAGCCGGAAACACATCAATCACATCACCACGCACGCGATAGACCCCGCGCCGAAAATCAACTTCATTGCGCTCGTACTGCATTTCAGTCAGCCGCTGAATGATCTC
>DATCQI010000118.1:0-8697 GCA_036569545.1 Rugosibacter sp.
GTCGTGTTCGCCGGAAAAGCGGGCCTTGTCGTCGAGCCATTTCTTCTCGTTGCCCCAGTAGACGTCGATCTCCGGTGCCCAGATGTCCTCGCGCCCGCCAGCGAAACCGAAGGTCTTGAAGCCCATCGATTCCATGGCGACGTTGCCGGTGAGGATCATGAGGTCGGCCCAGGAGATTTTCCGACCGTATTTCTGCTTGATCGGCCACAGCAGGCGGCGCGCCTTGTCGAGGTTGACGTTGTCGGGCCAGCTGTTGAGCGGCGCAAAACGCTGGCTGCCCTGCCCCGCGCCGCCGCGGCCGTCGCCAGTGCGGTAGGTGCCGGCACTATGCCAGGCCATGCGAATGAAAAAAGGCCCATAGTGACCGTAATCCGCCGGCCACCAGTCCTGCGAATCAGTCATCAGCGCCGTGAGATCCTTTTTGACAGCGGCGAGGTCGAGAGTTTTGAACGCTTCAGCGTAGTTGAAGTCCTTGTCCATGGGATCGGACAGGGACGAGTGCTGGTGCAGGATTTCGAGGTGCAACTGGTTCGGCCACCAGTCGTAGTTCGATGTGCCACTTCCGGCTTTGTGAACAAACGGGCATTTCGTTTCGGTTGTCATGTGTTTCTCCTTTTGTGTATTTAGGGGGGGGCTAGTAAGCCAATGCGAAATCGGCATAGAGATCAATGAGCCACCGAATGGCTGATAAGGGTCTGCTGAAATGTGATGCCATGATTTTTGCTCCTTCGTTGAACTGCATAGCCATCTTAGATGCAGCTAATTTATTAATCCAATTAATTTTTACTCTTTATTTGATAGTAAATAACTATTTTAAAGTGGTGGTGATAGCGTATCCCTTTTCGGTCCATAGTGATTGATTGTTGAGCGTGCTACCATGCCGCGCCCATGTCAGTTCTTGATCCTATTTTTGCCCTTGAAGGGCCGCTTGCCCAAACGGTTGAAGGGTTTCGTGTGCGCCCGCAGCAGCTTGAAATGGCGCAGCGTATTGCTTTGGCCATTGCAGGCAATGCCGTGCTGGTGGCAGAAGCCGGTACGGGTACGGGGAAAACCTTTGCCTATCTGGTGCCAGCGCTACTCTCGGGTGGCAAAGTCATCATTTCAACCGGGACAAAAACCTTACAGGATCAATTGTTCAATCGTGATTTACCGGCGGTGCGGGCAGCATTGAAAGTAGGCGCATCCATTGCGTTGCTTAAAGGCCGCGCAAACTATGTGTGTCCCTATCATCTTGACCGCGCGATGAGCACCGGGCGCCTGGCATCGCGTGAAGAAGCGGGTCATTTGCGCAAAATTGTCCGTTTTGCAGAGCGTACCAAAACGGGAGACAAGGCCGAATGTGTTGATGTGCCTGAAGACTCAGCAGCTTGGCATGCAGCTACATCGACGCGAGAGAATTGCCTGGGACAGGAATGTCCGAACGTCAAGCAGTGCTTTGTTTTGACGGCCCGCCAGAATGCGCAAATGGCGGATGTGGTGGTGGTCAATCATCATCTGTTTTTTGCCGATGTGATGCTGAAAGATGAGGGCATGGGCGAACTGCTGCCAGCGTGCAACACGGTGATTTTTGATGAAGCACACCAGCTGCCTGAAATTGCCGGACTGTTTTTTGGCGAAAGTATTTCCACATCGCAGTTGATAGATTTGTCACGCGACGCGCGCACAGAAGGGCTGACTTCGGCAAAGGATTACCCGCCTTTGCAGGATACGGCACAGGCTCTGGATAAGGCTGCGCGTGATTTGCGCTTGTCGGTCAAAGGCGAAAATATGCGCTTGCCCGCAAGCCAGGTTGAGAACGAGCGCGATTTTTCTGCTGCCTTGGTGACGCTCACAGCGGCTTTGCGCGAGTTGGGCAAACACTTGGAGGTCCAATCGGCTCGCGGCGAAGGTTTGGTAAATTGCCTGGAGCGAACGCAACAGTTAGCGCAGCGCTTGACGCGCTGGCAGAAGGGCGAGGCAGCCGAATCAGGCGGATCGGTCGTTAAATGGATCGAAGTGTATTCACATGCTTTATCGCTGAATTTAACGCCATTGGATATTGCGCCGATTTTTCGACGCCAGATGGACGGCCATCCGCGTGCTTGGATTTTTGCCTCTGCCACGCTGGCGGTGGGACAGGATTTTTCGCATTATTGCAATGCGCTCGGCTTGCACGAGGCTGAAACAGTGGTGTGGGGCAGCCCGTTTGATTATGCCAGTCATGGTTTGCTGTATGCGCCCCAAGGCATGCCGGATCCGAATAGTGCCTTGTATCAGGAAGCAGTAGTTGAAGCCGCCTGGCCAGCCATTCGCGCAGCGGGCGGGCGCACGTTTGTGTTGTGCACCTCGTTACGCGCGATGCGGCGAATACGCGAGCTATTGCAAGAGAAGTTGCAAAAAGAAGCGCTCGATTTACCCTTGCTCATGCAGGGTGAAGGATCGAAGACAGAATTGTTGGAGCGATTCCGCTTTCTTGGCAACGCGATTCTTGTTGCCAGCGTGAGCTTTTGGGAGGGTGTGGATGTGCGCGGCGAAGCGCTTTCGCTGGTCGTCATCGACAAGCTGCCATTCGCGCCGCCGGATGATCCGGTACTTGCTGCACGGATTGAAAGCCTGCGACAAGCGGGCGAAAATGCCTTTATGACCTATCAGTTACCACAAACCGTCATCAGCATGAAGCAGGGTGCGGGCCGCCTGATTCGCGATGAGGCGGATCGCGGTGTGCTGATGATTTGCGACCCGCGTCTGACCAGCAAGCCGTATGGTAAATCTATCTGGCGTTCTTTGCCGCCAATGCGCCGCACGCGCGATATTGTCGATGTCGAGGCATTTTTCGCACAGCCGGTAAAATCAGTCCATGAATGAACATGCCTGCATCACGATGGCGGATCGGCTCAATGCCGGATGTCATTGCGAGTCATTGAATCGCGAGCGTCTGGATGGCGAACTGGAGCGTGTCAGCCAGGGGTTTAACGAGCTGGTCATGGCGCAGCGGCCGCATTTGTTTTCCAGTTCCGTAACCTTTGTGAGTGTTGAACATATCCGGCAGATGGCGGCGCTGATTGCCGCTATCGAACAGGTGGTGTCCATGCCTGCGTATCAAGCGCATGTATTGACGCATGCACCTGACATTGCGCGCCATCAGCCAGCCGCACATGGTGTTTTTATGGGGTACGACTTTCATGTGGGCCGCACCGGACCGCAGCTGATAGAGATCAATACGAATGCCGGCGGCGGCCTGCTCAATGCGCTGCTCGCGCGTGCGCAAAAAGCCTGCTGCGAAGAAGTGGAGGCTTTGGTGCCAGGCGATTTGGCGCATGCCACGCCGGAGCAGATGTTTCTCGACATGTTTCGTGCGGAATGGGATGCTGGTATGTCGCCTGATCGCCGTCCGAAAAGTGGACTGGCTTCGCGGCGTGTCACCAGCACGCCCCGCAGGAAGTACCCTTGGGGTGCCGACCTTTCTCTGACGACAGTTGCCATAGTCGATATTGCACCGCAGTCGCAGTATCTTTATCCCGAGTTTTTATTGTTCCAGCGGCTGTTTGTAGAGGCGGGCATTGAAGCAGTGATTTGTGATCCGACCGAGCTGGTATTTCATGACAATGCGTTATGGCACGGGACAATGAGAATTGATCTGGTCTACAACCGACTGACGGATTTTGCTCTCAGCGAGCCTGCCAGCGCCGCATTGCGTGAAGCCTATCTGGCTGACGCCGCAATGATTACACCGCATCCGCGCGCACATGCGCTGTATGCCGACAAGCGTAATCTGGTTGCGCTCTCTGATGCTGAACTGTTAACATCGTGGGGTGTCGATGAAGCAACGCGTCGCTTGTTACTTGATGGCATTCCGCGCACGGAGCAGGTGACAGCGGAACGTGCGGCGGACTTCTGGGCGCGGCGCCGGCAGCTGTTTTTCAAGCCAGCGACAGGTTATGGTGCCAAGGCAGCCTATCGTGGTGACAAGATCACCAAGCGTGTTTTCGAAGAGGTGCTGGCAGGTGATACGGTTGCCCAGGCGCTGGTGCCACCCTCGCAGCGTACTTTGCAAATGGGCGAAATGCCGGTTGAGCTCAAAATTGATCTGCGCAACTACGTGTATGCCGGACATGTGCAGCTGATTGCTGCGCGGCTGTGGGCCGGCCAAACTACCAACTTTCGTACCCCTGGTGGCGGCTTCGCGCCAGTGCTGGCCGTACCATGCAGGCAGGATGCCGCATGAAGGTGTTCGGTTTTGCAGGCTATTCAGGTGCAGGTAAAACAACCTTGCTCGAAGCGCTGATTCCACGGTTCGTTGCGGCAGGTTTGCGCGTCTCGCTGCTCAAGCATGCCCATCATCATTTTGATATCGATCAGCCCGGCAAGGATTCGTATCGTTTGCGCGAGGCGGGGTGCGCTGAAGTGTTGCTCGTCTCCGGCCAGCGCTGGGCGCTGATGCATGAATTGCGCGAGACACCAGAACCCAGCTTTGAAGAACAGATTGCCCGTTTTTCAGATTGCGATCTGGTACTGGTGGAAGGCTTCAAACATATGCCATTACCCAAGCTCGAAGTGTATCGACCTTCGCTAAGCAAGCCGCTCATTGCCACGGATGATAATGAACACATTGTGGCGGTTGCTACCGATGAGCCTGTTGCCGTTGCCACACTTACTCAGCGCCCGGTGTTGTCATTGAATAACCCGGCAGCGATTGCCGAATTCATTCTTCAGCATCAAGGGTTTATATGACAATTTTGAGTTTTGATGACGCATTAGTCCGCTTGCTGGCGCATGCACAGACATTGACCGAAACTGAGACTGTGCCCACTCACGTGGCACGCGGGCGTGTATTGGCAAACAGTCTCGTTTCGTCGCTCGATGTGCCGCCGCTGGATAACAGCGCGATGGACGGCTATGCCGTTCGTTGTAGAGATGTCTCTGCAGCTGCGACGCGTTTGCCTATCTCGCAACGTATTGCGGCGGGAAATATTGGCCAGGCGTTAGCGCCACAGACGGCTGCACGCATTTTTACCGGTGCACCGATACCGATGGGTGCGGATGCGGTAGTCATGCAAGAGTTATGTACGCAGGATGGTGACGCCGTGATTGTGAATGCGATACCGAAACCAGGCCAGGCCGTTCGGCGCTGTGGCGAGGATATTGCCGCAGGCGCAGAAGTCATTGCTGCCGGCACGCGCCTGAGCGCAGCGCATCTGGGCTTGGCAGCATCCATTGGTGCAGCGGATTTGAGTGTTTTTCGCCGGTTGCGTGTGGCGTTGTTTTCGACAGGGGAGGAACTCATCCTGCCCGGCGAGCCGCTCAAGCCAGGCGGTATTTACAACTCGAACCGCCCCATGCTGCATGCGCTGCTGGAAGGGCTTGGCTGTATCGTTGCCGATATGGGCATCGTGTCTGATCATCTGGATGCCACGCGTGCCGCATTGCGTGCAACAGCGCAGGAAAATGATTTGATTTTGACCAGCGGCGGAGTTTCAGTGGGCGAAGAAGATCATGTGAAATCCGCGGTGAGCGCGGAAGGTGCGCTGGATTTGTGGAAAATTGCCATCAAGCCCGGCAAGCCGTTTGCTTTTGGTTCGATACGAAAAGTCGGTGTTGGTGAGACGCCGCGAAGCCAGTCCACTTTCCCGACGACGAATAGGGTGAAAAATGACTCTTCTGCTATTACAGATGCCCGGTTTATTGGTTTGCCTGGCAATCCCGTCGCGAGTTTTGTGACTTTCCTTATGCTGGTGCGACCCTTCATTTTGACCATGCAGGGCGCGAGTTGTGTAACACCCCGCGTGCTGCACCTCCGTGCCGATTTTGCCTGGGCAGGGGATGCACGACGTGAATTTTTGCGAGCACATATCAACGACGAGGGCGGGCTCAGTTTATATCCGCATCAAGGTTCAGCGGTGCTTACCTCTTGTGCATGGGCTGATGGGTTGATTGATAATCTGCCAGAACAAATAATTCATCCGGGTGATATCGTGCGCTTTATTGATTTCAACGCGTTGGGATAAATACCATGCGCATCCATTTGCTTTATTTTGCCGGGCTGCGCGAGGCATTAGGCGTTGCGACAGAAGCACTTGAGCTACCTGCTGGAATAGAGACAGTAGCTGCATTGCGTGAACTGCTGGCTGCGCGCGGAGCACCATGGACTGCGCTGGTCACTACAAAAAACCTTCGCGCTGCTGTTAATCAGGAAATGGCAGGGCAGGACGCGCGCATTCAAGCTGGGGATGAGGTCGCGTTTTTCTCGCCGGTAACTGGAGGATAGCTCGATGGCAGTGAGCGAAATCAGCGTACGGACAGCGGACTTTGATATCGGGACAGAGATTTCTGCGATCAGTGCCGGGCGTGATGATATCGGCGCGATTGCCAGTTTTATCGGCCTGGTGCGGGCAGATACCCTGGCCGCAGAAAAAGTCGATGCAATGCAGCTAGAACATTACCCCGGCATGACAGGAAAAGCCCTTGCCAGCATTGTGGCACAAGCAAAATCACGCTGGGAGTTGCAAGCTGTAAGGATAGTACACCGTATCGGCCGAATGGTGCCAGGCGATCAGATAGTGCTGGTGGTGGTGGCCGCATCCCACCGTGCTTCAGCCTTTTCCGCCTGTGAATTCATCATGGATTTTTTGAAAACCAAAGCCCCCTTCTGGAAAAAGGAAGAAACTGCTCACCATGGCCAATGGGTAGAAGCGCGTGATGCGGACGAATCGGCTGCCGATCGCTGGAAAAGTAAATGAAAAAAACGTAGTAAAAAATAATTTCATTGATTGAATGCTATACCGATAGGATGTCATTTCAGATTAAAGGAGTATTGAACTCATGGCTATTTCCAGAGCACAGATGGAAACCACGATTCGGAATTATTTTTCTGCCTGCAACCGGGCAGATAAAGAGAAAGTCATGTCATTTTTCATTCCTGAAGGTACGCATTATTTTCCGGAAGGGAGTCCCTTCGGTGTTTTAAGAGGTGCCCAAGCGATTGCAGATTGCTGGGTTAGCTGTGTTAATGACCTCGGCTCTTACTGGACTGTGGATAATTTTGCGGGTGATATGGAAAGCCATCAAGCGGTGATTGAATGGAGTCACTTTAAGAAAAAGAACAAGCAGTTATTGCGTGGTGACGAATGGTATCGCTTTACCGAAGACGGCCTGATTATCGAGATTCGGGCGTATTACGCTGCCCCAACACACGCAGGTGTTACAGAGCATCGCATAGGTGGCTTTGATTATGCGGGCCGTGGCTACCCACTGTTGCCGCCTGAAAATGACCCTGAAAAATAATATGAAACCTCATTACATCAATCATCAGTGGGTCGAGAGCGAGGCTTCTTGCCCGAACATTAACCCGTCGGATATCAATGATCATATTGATAACTATGGCTGGGCAAATGCCGCGCTGGTAAACCAGGCGGTGGCTGCCGCACACCAGGCGTCTCCGGCATGGGGAAAGTCAAGCATTCAAACCCGGGCCGATGCACTGGATCAGATTGGTTCAGAGATTATTCAACGACGTGCTGAATTGGCTGATCTTTTGGCTCGCGAGGAAGGCAAAGTGCTGGCAGAAGCCAGCGCAGAAGTGCTGCGGGCGGGGCAGATATTCAAATTTTTTGCCGGCGAAGCACTGCGCATGGGCGGGCAGCTTATCGCTTCGGTGCGGCCAGGATGCGAAGTGGAAGTACTGCGCGAACCGGTGGGTGTGGTGGGCTTGATCGCGCCTTGGAATTTCCCCATGGCCATTCCTGCCTGGAAAATTGCCCCAGCGCTGGCCTATGGCAATTGTGTGGTGTTTAAACCTTCCGAGCTGGCGCCGGGGTGCGCCTGGGCATTGGCGGAAATCATCAGCAGAGCCGGATTGCCCGCCGGGGTATTCAATCTGGTGATGGGCGCAGGGAGCGATGTCGGGCAAACCCTGATTGAGTCTGATCAAATCAATGCCATCAGCTTTACCGGATCTGTTGCGACAGGCAAAAAGATTGCGCAAGCCGCGATGCAACGTCTGACTAAACTGCAACTGGAAATGGGCGGTAAAAACCCATTGATCGTGCTGGACGATGCGCATCTGGAAACTGCCGTCAATTGCGCGATAAACGGCGCCTACTTCTCGGCGGGCCAGCGATGCACTGCCTCATCCCGCTTGATCGTAACTAAAAATATTCATAAGGCATTTGTCGATGCGCTGATAAACCGCCTGCGGGAACTCAATATCGGTGACGCACGAGCGTCTGCCAGCGACATCGGCCCGGTGGTTGATCAACAGCAACTGGACAAGAATTTACGCTATATCGCGCTGGGGCAAGAAGAAGGAGCGCGTCTGGTTTTTGGTGGCGACAGGCTGAAAAGATCGACGGAAGGGTATTACCTGAACCCGGCACTCTTCATTGACGCAGACAATGCCATGCGCATTGCACGGGAAGAAATATTCGGCCCCGTTGCCTGCGTCATTTCGGCAAATAACTATGAACATGCGCTGGAAATCGCCAATGACAGCGATTTTGGCCTGTCGGCGGGAATATGTACTACTGCGCTGAAAACTGCCATGCACTTCAAGCGCAATGCACAGGCCGGTATGGTCATGGTAAATCTTCCGACGGCGGGTGTGGATTATCATGTTCCCTTTGGCGGCAGCAAAGCCTCGAGCTATGGCCCCAAAGAGCAGGGCGCACAAGCCATAGAGTTCTTTACCCGCAGCAAGACGGCTTACACTGCGTATTAATCCTG
>DATCQI010000119.1:0-41820 GCA_036569545.1 Rugosibacter sp.
CTGGTGCCGGGAGGGGGACTCGAACCCCCACACCTTGCGGCGGCGGATTTTGAGTCCGCTGCGTCTACCAATTCCGCCATCCCGGCCAGGACTTCACCCGTTGCAACAAGTTGGGTTTGCAGAGGCGCACATTATCCTTGAAAGCACCTTCGCTATCAATGAAAAAATATGAAAGTTTTCAAAAAATTTAGTCTTTCAAATATTGCAGAGGCACAAACTGGCCATTTTTTCATCAGACGCTTCATAACCCCGCTCCCGAAGGAAGCACCCTTCTTGGGATACCAACTTTTATTCATTCAGAAAATACTGACAGTGAATGTTTATCGAATCCGCGAACGTCGTGCTTCCAAACAGTCCAATAATTGCCCACTAACACTACGCAACCGCTGATTCAGAAGAATCAATAATTCCATCAGCAGCTTGATCCCCAGAGCAGGTTCTTCAGCTATCAGGCGGGACAGACTTTGCCGGTCAAGCGTGGCAAAATCCACCGGAGTAAGCGACACGCAACTGGCAAAACGCGGCTCGCCATCAATCAATGACATTTCACCAAGAATTTTACCGGGATCAGCAATGCTAAGCACTTGCGCTTGCCCCCGCACATCTTTTTTTACAACCTCAATATTACCCTCGAGAATTAACAGCATGAAATCGCCCGTCTCTCCCTCGTGGATAATTTCACTGCCTTGCGGTGCGTGGTAGCAACGCATATAGCGGGAAAACTCAGCAACTTCCGCACTATTAAAATCATCAAACATCTGAATAGACCCGATGATTTCATTGATACGACCAATGAATGGCGTCGCATCGCCTAGATAATCGAGATTCGAAATAGAGTCGATCGTACTCATAATGAATCAGCTCACAAAATGAAAACAGGCAACCTGCGGGTTGCCTGTTTTCTAGTCATGACGAACAATTATGCTACCAGTGGCAGAATCAAGAGTGCCACGATATTAATGATTTTGATCAACGGATTAACCGCCGGGCCCGCCGTATCTTTATAGGGATCGCCCACGGTGTCCCCTGTCACAGCTGCCTTGTGGGCTTCCGAGCCTTTGCCGCCAAAATGGCCATCTTCAATATATTTCTTGGCATTATCCCAAGCGCCACCACCCGTGGTCATGGAGATCGCAACGAAAATACCCGTCACAATGGTGCCCATCAGCACACCGCCTAATGCCCGCACGCCTGCTCCAGGCCCCATGAGCGCATTCATGCCAAAGGCTGTCACCACTGGCACTAAAACAGGGAGCAGCGAAGGAATCATCATTTCCTTGATCGCAGCTTTAGTCAACATATCAACGCACGTGCCGTATTCTGGTTTGGCCGTGCCTTCCATGATCCCTTTGATATCGCGAAACTGGCGCCGTACTTCAACAACGACCGCACCCGCTGAGCGACCCACCGCTTCCATCGCCATAGCCCCAAAAAGGTAAGGAATCAGACCGCCGATAAACAGGCCGATAATCACCGCAGGGTCTGACAAGTCAAACGCGAAACTCTTGCCCATCGCTTGCAGGCCATGGGTAAAGTCGGCAAACAATACCAGCGCCGCCAGCCCTGCTGAACCAATGGCATAGCCCTTGGTAACTGCTTTCGTTGTATTGCCAACAGCATCCAGCGGATCAGTAATGCCGCGCACTGAAGCAGGCAAATCGGCCATTTCGGCAATGCCGCCCGCGTTATCGGTGATTGGCCCATAGGCATCAAGTGCAACGATGATGCCCGCCATCGACAGCATGGATACGGCCGCAATAGCAATGCCATAGAGTCCGCCCAGCGTGTAGGAAGCCCAGATCGCAGCGCACACTGACAACACAGGCCATGCGGTGGATTTCATGGATACCCCAAGACCGGCAATAATGTTAGTTCCATGCCCTGTGGTTGAAGCTTCAGCAATATGTCGCACTGGCTTGAATTCGGTGCCGGTATAGTATTCGGTGATATAGACCATCAACCCGGTCAACACCAGACCAACGATTGATGCGCCATACAGCCGCATTTGTGATCCACCGCTAATGCCAAGCACAGCATCGAGCAGATGGTCATCGATCATCCAGGTTGTCAACGGATAAAAAGCGATCAACGCCATGACGCCTGCAACCATCAAGCCTTTGTAAAGTGCATTCATGATTTTGCCGCCGGGGGATGTTTTGACAAACATTGCCCCAACGATGGAAGCGATAATGGAAAAGCCGCCAAGCACCAGCGGATAAGATATCGCGGCTTCGGCCATTAAATCAGATGACTTGAACAGCAAAGCCCCTAGCAGCATCGTCGCCACGATCGTCACTGCATAAGTCTCGAAAAGGTCAGCTGCCATACCGGCGCAATCACCGACGTTATCGCCCACGTTATCAGCAATCACGGCAGGATTGCGCGGATCATCTTCCGGGATACCCGCTTCAACTTTGCCGACCAAATCAGCACCCACATCCGCGCCCTTGGTGAAAATGCCACCTCCAAGACGCGCAAAAATAGAGATCAATGATGAGCCAAACCCAAGGCCAACGAGCGGATGAACGATACTTTCCAGTGTTGCCGTTGTTCCACCCAGTGTTTTAAGCAAAGCGTAGTACCCTGCAACACCGAGCAAACCCAGCCCAACGACCAGCATGCCAGTAATTGCTCCCCCACGAAATGCGACATTCAGCGCCTCATTGAGGCCAACGCGGGCCGCCTCTGCCGTACGCACGTTCGCCCGCACGGAAACATTCATGCCAATGTAGCCAGCCGCACCTGACAACACAGCCCCAATAATAAATCCGACAGACGTTTGCCAGCCGAGAGTAAACCAGATAACAACAGCGAGAATGACACCTACCGCACCGATAGTTGTGTATTGTCGATTCAGATAGGCTTGCGCACCCTCTTGAATGGCAGCTGCAATTTCACGCATTCGATCATTACCAGCGGATTGCGCCAATACCCATCGACTTGAGATAGCACCATAAGCAATAGCCAATACAGCACAGATTAATGCAAACATCAGTCCTTGCGACATACTCTCTCTCCTGTTGTTATTGAATTAAATCAAATCAAAAAACTCTCCAGTTTTCTTGCCACACTTACATTCTGCAAACTCACATAATCCGGCAAACCATCCCGAAACGGGGGAGTATCTTCCCCCGCAATGAGTGGCGCAAGATAACGACGAGCTGCGTCTGTAATTCCAAAACCATCGGTAGTAATAAACTCCGCTGGCATCTTTCGTTCAACATTCGCGACTTGATCAAGCGGGGCCTCGACGATATCCCAGCGATAAGGATCATCGGCCAGACGGCGAATCGCCGGCATCACAGCATTTTTTCCTGCAAGTGCCATATCAACTGCCGCCTTGCCAACCGCATACGCCTGTTCGACATCCGTTTTCGAGGCAATATGCCGCGCAGCCCGCTGCAGATAGTCCGCTACTGCCCAGTGAAATTTATAGCCAAGCCGTTCTTTAACCAGTTGCGCGATCTGCGGCCCAATACCGCCCAACTGTGCATGTCCAAAGGCGTCGGTTGTGCCCGCTCCAGCCATCAGCTTGCCATCTGGCCCAAGCAGTCCTTCTGACACGGCAATGGCGCAGTAACCATAACGCTCAACGCACTCTTTAACGCGAGCCAGGAATTGAGCCTCGTCAAACAAGACTTCAGGCAGCAACAGCAAATGGGGCGATTCACTTTCATTTCTAGCGGCCAGGGCACATGCCGCAGTTATCCATCCGGCATGGCGGCCCATGACTTCAAACACAAATACTTTGGTTGACGTTCTGGCCATGGAGGCTACATCAAGCCCGGCCTCGCGCATGGAGGTGGCGACATATTTGGCCACCGAACCAAAACCGGGACAGGTATCAGTCAGTGGCAAATCGTTATCAACGGTTTTGGGGATATGGATGGCTTGCAGCGGAAAACCAAGGGCAGCTGAGAGTTGGGATACTTTAAGACAGGTATCCGCTGAATCGCCACCGCCATTGTAAAAAAAATAGCCAATATCATGAGCACGGAAGACTTCAATCAACCGCTCAAATTCACGCCGACTCTGCTCCAGGCTCTTGAGCTTGTAGCGACACGAACCAAACGCGCCGCCCGGCGTATGGCGCAAGCGTGCGATGTCGGCCGCAGATTCAAGGGATGTGTCAATTAAATCTTCTGTCAACGCACCAATAATGCCATCGCGCCCGGCCAGCACATTACCGATACGGTCAGGATGTGCGCGTGCTGTTTCAATCACCGCACAAGCAGAAGCATTAATGACGGCGGTGACTCCACCCGACTGTGCATAAAAAGCGTTTTTAATGACCATGGCAGGAAACTCAGACTAGTGCATTTAACAGGGTTTTGGTAATGCTATCCACGGGTCCTAACCCGTTGATTCGCACATATTTCGGACCAGAGATATCGTTTTGTGCAGACCATGCCTGGTAGTAATTGACCAAAGGCAAAGTTTGGGCACGATAGACTTCCAAGCGTTTTTTCACAGTCTCCTCCTTGTCATCATCGCGCTGGATCAGTGGCTCACCGGTGAGATCATCTTCGCCTTCGTTTTTGGGCGGATTAAACGCCACATGGTAAGTCCGCCCTGACCCAGGATGTACCCGCCGTCCGCTCATGCGCACAACAATTTCACTATCGGGCACATCAATTTCAATCACAAAATCGATGGATACTCCCTCCATTTTCATTGCCTCTGCCTGCGGAATCGTGCGTGGAAATCCATCCAAAAGATAACCGTTGGCACAGTCAGCCTGCTTCAAACGTTCTTTTACCAAGCCGATAATAATGTCATCAGAAACCAGACCACCAGCATCCATTATTTTCTTGGCTTCCTGGCCTAACGGTGTGCCTGCTTTGACTGCAGCCCGCAGCATATCGCCTGTAGAAATCTGTGCAATTTTGAATTTTTCACAAATTGCCCCGGCCTGCGTACCCTTTCCTGCACCCGGTGGACCAAGAAGAATCAGACGCATAAGTATTCAAACCCCGAAAAATTAAATTGGAAATATTTTTTAAGCACTTTTTAAGCACTTTTTCTATCCGTGCGAAGATACCGTCAATTCGCAGTATGGTCAAACGCCAACCTGACACGAGCCAAATCTTCCGGCGTATCGACGCCCGGCGCTGGCGCATCCAGACAATCGACGACACGAATAACAAATCCATTCGTCAGCGCACGTAATTGCTCAAGAGACTCCCACTGCTCAAGCACGCTTGGCGACAGCTGGCTGTATTGCCGCAAAAAAACCGTGCGATAGGCATATAAACCGATATGCCGACGGACGGGCAGTCCCGTCGGCAAGACATGCGGATTGATAGCAAACGCATCGCGCGGCCAGGGGATGGGCGCGCGCGAAAAATACAGTGCACGGCCTTGCCTATCAGAAACGACTTTAACCACATTCGGATTTAAAAATTCCGCCAGCTCGCTCAGCGGATGCGCTGCCGTAGCAATAGAGGCTTCTGCATCATCCGCTAATGCGCTCGCAACACTAGCAATCAACGCAGGATCAATTAACGGCTCATCCCCTTGCACATTAACGACAATCGCTTCGTCCTCCCAGCCTTTGAGCTTGGCCACTTCAGCCAACCGATCGGTTCCTGAGGGATGGTCAACACTGGTCATGATGGCATCAAAACCATACGCTAAAACGGCGTGCATTACTCGCTCATCATCGGTTGCAATGCATATTTCCGCAGCACCACTTTTTGCAGCCGCCTCAGCCACACGCACCACCATCGGTTTTCCAGCGATATCCGCTAAGGGCTTGCCGGGCAAACGGGTCGACGCCCAGCGCGCTGGAATGACTACACGGAAGGGCACGCGAAAGCGCATCAGAGTTCTTCAGCCGTGAGCTTGCGTGCCGATTCTTCCAGCATCACGGGAATATCATCTTTAATCGCAAAGGCTAACTTGCATGCTTTACACACTAGCTCGGATGCCGCTTTACGATAAGCCAATGGTCCCTTGCAAATCGGGCAAACAAGTATTTCAAGCAGACGGGCATCCATTAATTTTCTCCAGAATAAAAGCCACAAGATCAGGACTCACGTTTGCGGTCACGGGAAGTACCCAAACAGGCAAAGCCAGCTTAAGTCCGGTAAATTTTACGGCATCCTTCTCTGTGGTCAGAATCGCATCACCAGAAAAATTCAGATCTACGGATTGGTAAGCATGATGATCAGCAAATGGATGGAATTCAAATACCAGTCCCATTGCCTGTAAATGATCAAAAAACCGCTGGGGCGAACCTATGCCTGCAACGGCATGTAACTTTTTGCCCAAAAGGTCTTCAGCACGACAGGTCGTTTGCTTGTGACCCAGCCGATAAAAGCTCAGCCCCTCAAGATGCATGACAAAAACAGGGTGCCCAAAAGTCGGCGTTGGGGATACGGCATGAAACAGATCTCCATGAGAAGCCGCGACATCATTAAAAACTACAGCATCCACCCGCTTCAATCGACTGACTGGCTCACGTAGCGGGCCAGCTGGAAGCTGCCAGCCATTCATGACGCCCCTTTGATCAAAGACTGCAATTTCAACATCACGCGCTAATCGATAGTGCTGCAAACCATCGTCAGACAGAATCACATCACAAGCGGGATATCGAGACAGCAGGGCTTGCGCGGCACGCACACGATCACGACTAATAAATAGTGGGCACAGGCTGCGTTGTGCGAGCAATAAGGGCTCATCACCCGCCACCAGGGCATCGCTATCCTCCGTCACCTCAAGCACTTCTTTTGTCGATCCGCCATAGCCACGACTCACGATTCCCGGATGCATGCCCCGTTCACGCAATTGAATTGCCAAATGCAGAATAAGTGGTGTTTTACCTGTACCGCCGATGGTCAGATTACCAATCACAATGACAGGTACCGACACGCGCCATGTCGACAAAAAACCCACCCGATAAAATAGAAAACGCAATGCAGCGAGGGCTGCGAAAACAAGCGATACTGGATAAAGCAAACAGGCAAACAGGCCGCGATGCTGCCAGAAAGCTGGGCTGCCTACCGATTTAGCGCTGGGCTTGCTGGGTAGCAAAGGAAATATGTGAAAGCCCAGCAAATTGGGCGGCTTGCATCACATCAATGACCGTTTGATGCATGGCCTTGGCATCTGCATTGATGATCACCACGGGGTCCTTGCCTGGAGTAGCCGCTCGCTGCAAAGCCTGCTGCAAGGCAGCCACATCATGGCTGACGACAGACACCTTGTTAACCATCGTCTCACCTGCTGCCGTGATGGTGACATTAATTTCATTAGGCTGCTCTTTGTTTTGTTGTGCATCAGCCGTTGGCAGGTTGATTTCCAAGCCTGAAAACTTTGAGTAGGTAGTGGTGGTCATGACAAAAATCAAAATCACCAACAAGACATCTATCATGGCGATAAGATTAATTTCCGGCATTTCACGTTGGCGACTACGCTGAAAATTCATCGTAACCGCCTAGCTACGATCGCCATGAATCATCTCAACCAGCTTGATGGCTTCTTGTTCCATTTCAACCAAAAACCCATCGACAAGTGCTCGAAAATGACGGTAGGCAATCATGCTCGGAATCGCAATAACAAGGCCAAATCCCGTGTTGTAGAGGGCAACAGAAATACCATGCGCCAACGCCTGCGGGTTATTTCCCGATGCCGTAGGTGAGCCAAAGATTTCGATCATGCCTATGACCGTACCAAAAAGGCCCATCAGCGGAGCAATCGTCGCGATCGTCCCCAGTGTTGTCAGGTAACGCTCAAGGTCATGCGCCACGCCACGGCCTGACTCTTCAATGGCCTCTTTCATCACTTCGCGCGAGCTTTTAGCATTGCGTATTCCTGAAGCAAGCACACGGCCTAAAGGTGAATTATTTTCCACTTTATTAATTAACGCTTCGCTCGCCCCACTTTGCCGGTATTCTGCAACAACACTTTGTAGAACGCCTGAAGGTAATATTTTCACGCGCCGTAAAACCGTTGCACGTTCAATAATCAACGCAACCGCAATAACGGAAGCAAATAACAACGGCCATATAGGCCACCCAGCTGCTTGAATAATTGCAAACACGTGGACAAACTCCCAGTGAACAACGAAAGCTGCACTTTAGCCGGAACTACGTACTTCGGCAATACAGTCAGCATGATGCCCTATGGGGCAGACTCTAAATTATCCCCAAAATCTGTGGATAATTTCTTAAAAAACGGCGCAATTTTCAATCTAACCTGCTTTAAATAAAGGTTATTTTTTGTCCGGGTAAAATTCAAACAGCTGCGCGAATGGTCACCGATCGTTTAGTATTCATCTTTTCAAAAAACCTCTTTTACGCATGATTGCACCTCCTTCAGTAATCAGTATCAGTGAATTGAACCGTCTAACCCGCCAGACACTAGAACAGACATTTCCGCTGCTTTGGGTAACCGGTGAAATTTCAAACCTGATGCGCGCAACGTCGGGGCATGTTTATTTCACACTGAAGGACAATGCAGCTCAAGCACGTTGCGTTATGTTTCGCACACGTGCGCAGGTAGTGCCTTGGCGCCTAGAGAATGGACAACAAGTTGAAGCACGGGCGTTAGTCTCACTTTATGAACCGCGCGGTGATTTTCAGTTAAACATCGAGGCTATCCGTCGCGCAGGTTTAGGGCGACTATTTGAAGAGTTTTCACGCCTTAAGCAAAAACTTGAAGCGGAAGGTTTGTTTGCTGCAGAGCGAAAAAAAATCTTGCCACGCCTACCCAACCGAATCGGCATTATCAGCTCCCCCCAGGCTGCCGCTTTACATGATGTTTTATCTGCGCTTAATCGTCGCGCACCCCATCTGGCTATTGTGCTCTACCCGACCCTTGTACAAGGCGACATGGCGGCCAGAGGTATTGCTCAAGCGATTACCTCCGCAACACACCGCGATGAGTGCGATCTTTTACTGTTAGTCCGTGGCGGCGGAAGCATCGAAGACTTATGGGCATTCAATGAAGACATTGTCGCCTATGCAATTGCCAGCAGCACTCTACCGATAATCAGCGGTGTCGGCCACGAGACGGATACTACAATCGCTGATTTTGTTGCCGATTTACGCGCTCCAACACCCACCGCAGCAGCTGAACTAGCGACACAACACTGGCATGAATTGCCACAAAAAATTATAGGTCTGAGTCAAAAGCTCAACAACGCAATGCAGCATCGCCTTTCACGCGACCAGCAGCGGCTTGACCATGTTGCGCTTCGCTTGACACATCCAGCCAATAATCTAAAGCGTCGGCAAGATCAGATGCAATTGCTCGACTCCCAATTAAAAGCTGCACTGACAAGTCATGTGCGTCGGCATCACGAGCAGATTAACCGTATTGCAATACGTTTTAACCGTCTCGTACCACGCGTAGAAAGCTGTCAAGGACAACTGGCGTTGCTTGAGCAACGTTTAGCTGCCGCAAAAAATAGATATTTTTCACACAAACGCAGCACATTAGCCCCGCTTTCCTTCGCCCTGGAGCATCTTAATCCGCACAACACATTGGCACGTGGATTTGCCATTGTTCGTAACGAACAGGGCAAGGTAGTAAGCCATGCCGGCACACTGCACGCTGGAAACCAAATCGCAGTCGAACTGGCAACAGGCCACGTGACCGCAAAAGTGCTTACAACAGGCTTGCCTGAGGAGCCTCCGCGTTAAACAAGCCCTACACCTTATAAAAGCAAGTCGGCCAATTGATCACTACATGATCACCACAAAAAGATCCCAAATCCGATTAGCCACACTATTCCCTTCACCTGATTTAACCTTGCACCGAGTAAAAGAATCTTTTATAATGCCTATTCTTTTATGCTTTTACCTTACTAGATAATCATTATGGCCAACACAGTACAAGCTCGCAAGCGCGCACGCCAATCTGCCAATCAACGCATCCACAATATGGATCAGCGGTCGTCACTACGTACTGCCATTAAAAAGGTACGTAAAGCAATCGCCATAGGCGACAAAGCTGGCGCACAGGCTGTTTTTGTTGAGTCGCAAAAAATCATTGATTCGATCGCTGACAAAAAGATTGTCCATAAGAACCTTGTGGCTCGTCAAAAGAGCCGCTTGTCTGCTGCGATCAAAGCACTATAAGTTAATTAGTCGCCGCATACAGAAGCTGTAAAAAAGCTGCCTCTTCCTTTGGAGGGCAGCTTTTTTTTGCAAATTTTTTCATTTTCTCAGCTTAAATCTAAAATGAAGGGATCAAAGCAAGGCTACTCTAGATACCATCCGTCTCGCTATTACCAAGCTTGCCCAGTGATCCCTATCAATGGCTGGCAGTCAACTGACTAACCCCAACTATCTTGAAGCCAGTAGCCAAGCCTCGACTCTTGAACCAACCTGCATTCATTTCCAAAGCATAACGCGCTGGTTTCAAAGCACAATGGCTGTTCTCGGTCTGTGGTTCCATTTCCTCAACGTTAATAATAGCGCCCTGTTCATCTAAAAAGGCAACTGAAAGTGGAAGATAAGTATTCTTCATCCACATACAGTGTTTTGCAGGCACTGGAAATACAAACAGCATCCCATGCTGCATAGGCATGGACTTTCGATACATCAGACCAGAAGCTCGGCTATCGAATGTTGCCGCAAGCTCCGCTTCAACACGGTGCATACCCGCAAATAAACTGACAGGCTGAGGTATATTCGATTTTGCATTCACAGATGCCGTAAAAAATATCACCAATGCGCCACTGAGTAGAGTTAACGTCCGACTTCTCATAACACATCCTTAAAGAGTATTTCACGCGAAAACGATTACAAAAAACACAAATAAAAACGGCGGGTTACCCCGCCGTTTTTATTATTAAAGCCAGAATTACTTGGCTTCAGCAGCCGCAGCAGGAGCAGCTGCCTTCTTGGCTTTACGATGATGTTTCTTCTTGGCTTTCTTAACAGGTGCTTTTTCAGCTGGAGCGGCCGATGGAGCAGCAGCGGTAGCAGGAGTAGCAGGAGCAGCCGCTTTTTCAGCCGCAGCAAAAGCAGAGGTAGCAATAAAACCAGCAATCAGAGTAGCAATCAGTTTGTTCATGATATATCCTTTAAATTGTTTAAGGGTGGGTCTGACAACTGCCGATTTCTTGGAGTGTCCTGCTACATAACGCATGGATTAATACCCAGGTTGACGTGTAACTGTAATTTCTCGCCAACTACCTGGTGATAAGCCTTTTAGCGTCCAATCACCCATGGCCCATCGAATTAGCCTGAGTGTCGGGAATCCACTTTTTGCCGTCATGCGCCGAACTTGCCGATTTTTCCCCTCACTGATCACAATTTTTAACCATGAAGTCGGGATGCTTGCCCGGTAGCGGATAGGTGGATGCCTCTCCCATAAATCTGAAGGCTCGTCAATCAAGCTTATTTTTGCAGGTTGCGTAATAAAATCTCCCAAATCCATTCCTCGCCTTAAAAGTTCTAAATCAGCCTCAGCGGGAACACCTTCCACCTGAACCCAATAAGTCTTAAGCAGCTTATGCCGAGGATGCGAAATTCTTGCCTGAAGGCTGCCATCATCTGTCAGTAAGACAAGCCCTTCTGAGTCTGAATCCAAGCGGCCTGCTGCGTAAACCTTGGGTATCGGTATAAAGTCAGCAAGCGTCGAACGCCCATTCGTGTCCGTAAATTGTGTTAACACACCATAGGGTTTATTAAAAAGGATAAGGCAGCTCATGCATTGAAATTAACTATCAGAAAAATCATGAAAAGAAATTACAAAATCATAAGGATTTTGACTAGGAGGCACATCATTTCTTGCTATCGGATACCCGCTCCAGACGATCATTTCCACCTCAAAGCCAAGTGGAGTAAGAATACGCGACGCAAGTTGTAGTCTGTCATATGTGCGATTTCATCATAGTCGTAGAAAATGACTCAATCATACCGAATGATTTCGAAATTCTTCCACACCCTGCTACCGGAACAAATATTAGCAAATGGCCACCTCATGATTCACATTGCCATCTCTGCTTCCAGAGCGCGCTCCACCAGTTTCTTGGTGCGCTTCTTGAGCAGCGCATGTTCGCCAATCAGGTCTTCGGCTTTTTATAGTTAGCCAACAGGCTGTCAATCAATTCGGTGCTTACGACTTGATGCCATCTTGCTTTTCCCTTCTAGGGATATCTCTGAATAATGCGCCTCGCGAGGTGTCTGAAAATATTTGACTACTACATATATCCTTCACCTCGGATTCAACAAACCCGAAAGTGTCGCAAAGCGCCTTCTTAAATTCAAACCGCGGACACCCATGAATCCTTCACACTCACTCCCCATACAGGAACTGCAACATCGATGTCTCACTTTAACAGGACACCACTACGCTACAGCGAAGCCTCAATTCCGTTCGGGCTGAGCTTATCGAAACCCAGCCTCCTTCGAAAACTCAGGATAAGCGAACTTCAAACATATTCCGTCCGAATCAATAAACCACATAACAACACATCGACATTGCATGAATCGAGGATAATCAGCACTTAATTTCTCGTTGACGACTCATGCCATCTTCTCTCATACCTGGCGTAACTGAATTAATGCACGATTTATCTCATGTTGATCCACTCGGCCGTGTACTGGCCACCGTCTTAAAAGCAAAAATCGATGGCAAAACCAAACCGCTGGGGGCGCTCGGGCGGCTGGAAAACCTGGCCTTGCAAATCGGCCTGATTCAAAACTCGCTCACACCACAGATCGTGCAGCCGCATATCCTTGTCGCTGCAGGGGATCACGGAGCCGCACGTGCGGGAGTGTCGGCTTACCCACAAGAAGTCACCTGGCAAATGGTGGAGAACTTTTTAGCAGGAGGCGCTGCCATCAATGTGCTGGCGCGGCAAGCCCATGCGCAGTTGCTGATTGCCGATGCGGGCGTGGCGCACGACTTTGGCCCACGCTCTGGATTGATTGATGTAAAAGTCGGCGCTGGTGGTACGGCGAATTATCTCAGCGGCCCTGCCATGAGCCTCGCGCAATGCGTGGATGCCATGCAGCGCGGTGCCGCGATCGTGCGTGATCTGGCTTCTACTGGATGTAACACACTGGGCTTTGGCGAAATGGGTATAGGCAATACGGCATCCGCCTCACTACTCACGCATTGCCTGACCGGCCTGCCTTTGGCTGAGGTAATTGGTCGTGGCACCGGGCTGGATGATGCGGGTTTGGAAAAAAAGCGCGCACTGCTGACACAAGCCTTGGCGCATTGGCCGGAACGCACCGATGCACCGCTGGATGTACTGGCGCGGTTTGGTGGTTTTGAAATCGCTTTGCTTAGCGGGGCCATGCTGGCGGCGGCTAAAGCGAGCATGGTGCTCGTAATTGACGGCTTTATCGTCACAAGTGCCCTGCTGGTCGCCACGCGAATTGCACCAGAAATTCTCGACTATTGCGTATTCTCGCATTGCTCAAATGAAACCGGACACCGACTGCAACTCGCCTGGCTAAAGGGCAAAGCCCTACTTGATCTGGGCTTGCGTTTGGGCGAAGGCACGGGAGCCGCCCTGGCTTTGCCGTTACTTACCGCGGCCTGCGCTTTTTTAAATGAGATGGCAAGCTTTGATGCAGCAGGCGTGAGCCAGGCCTGATGTTTATAAAAATCCGTACGCAACTGGTCTACTTCTTCGCGGCTTTACGATTTTTTACCCGCTTGCCAACGCCGGCTTGGATAGGTCATAGTCAGGATCAACTCAACCACGCCGCACGTTATTTTCCGCTGGTAGGCATAGTCATTGGTCTGATCGCGGCCACCGTAACGCTTGTCACCGCGCTGGTGCTGCCAGTATCTATCGCCGTTGTACTTGGCATGGCGGCAAGTGTATTGACCACTGGCGCCTTTCATGAAGATGGGTTTGCGGATGCCTGCGATGGGTTTGGTGGTGGCTGGGATAAAGCGCAGGTGCTTGCCATCATGAAAGATTCACGCGTCGGCAGCTATGCGACGCTAGGCGTGGCGCTGCTGCTGCTCGCCAAATGGAATGCGCTGGTTAAGATAGCTGCTGATTTCGATCTGCCAACGCTTGGCTTGACTTTGGTCGCCGCGCACGCCATATCACGCCTGGCGGCTACCAGTCTGATTTTCACGCTGGATTATGTACGCGAAGATGCCACGGCAAAAGCCAGGCTGCTGGCCGTGCGCATGGCACCTCATGAGCTATTGATTGCCACACTCACTGGCTTGGCGCCCTGTATCTTTCTGCCCACAATTCATCTGCTGGTTGCGCTAGTGGCAGTGGCTTTATGCACTTGGCTTGCTGCACGCTATTTTGTCCATCGCATCGGCGGCTACACGGGCGATTGTCTCGGTGCAACACAACAGATTGCCGAGCTGGCTTTTTACCTGGGCCTCTTATGCAGCTTCACCTGATTCGCCACCCGCCCCCATTGGTGGCCGAGGGTATCTGCTATGGTGCAACAGATTTACCCTTGCGCGACGACCCGGCAGCCATCGCCTGTACTATCCAGGCGCAACTGCCACCGGGCTTGACGTTTTTTACCAGTCCGCTGATGCGGTGCCGCCTGTTAGCTGAAGCATTACATCCGGCACCTCTGTGCGACCCACGTCTACAAGAATTAAATTTTGGAGATTGGGAAATGCAAATGTGGGAAGCACTAGACCGAGCCGCAATCAACGCCTGGGCCGAAAATCCTGTTAGCTATACGCCACCGCAAGGCGAATCAGTTAATGAACTGCAAACGCGGGTGCATGATTTTCTGGCTGAGCAATACGCTCGAAAAATCACGCATGCGGCACTGGTCACGCACGCAGGGGTGATGAAAGTGATCGTCGGGCTGGCTCAGGGCTTAGCACCCGCAGAATGGATGGCGCTTAAATTCGGTTTTGGCAGTGTAGTGCATGTACAGCTAACCACTACCATGATGAACGGCTCTCTATTCCGGCGCTGACCATATTCCGCTGGTGATTTTATCTGCCCACATCAGGGCAGTAATTGACTTGGCATCGGTAATTTCACCATCACGCACGGCCAGCAAAGCGTCTGCGACGCTCATCTCGATCACTTCCAAAAACTCGCCTTGATCGCGTTCGTGACCCACATACACCAGACCTTCGGCCCAGAATATTTCAATTTTCTCGTCTGAATAGCCAATGCAAGGATGCATTACACCTAAGTGATGCCAAACCTTGGCCTGGTAACCGGTTTCTTCGCGCAACTCGCGCCGTGCAGTATCCAGTGGATGTTCGTTGGGGTCAATTTTTCCAGCAGGCAACTCGAGAAATACTCGGTGCAGCGCATAACGATATTGCCGTTCAAATAATAGCTTTCCATTATCCAGCAAGGCCACAATTACCACGGCACCCGGATGTTCTACCCATTCGCGCACCGCTGTATTGCCATCAGGCAACCGCACCTCATCGCGCCGCACATGCAACAACTTGCCGTCAAAAATAGACGAGCTCGAGAGTGTGTGTTCAATCAGCTTGGCATCATCCATGGATGTCGGGGATGCAACGAAATAAACAGCAGGATTTTAGCTAACGATGCACACCAGCTATAGCGAGTGCAATAAGACAGCCGTACAAATGGCCATGACCGTATCAGGAAATAACCCAAACGCCGCGACTGCAATGCCGTTCAACGATAGCAATATCCGAAAAGACGGCGTTGCGATGAGTGGTGCGGTTTCCACGGCAGCATCAAAATACATGAGCTTAATGATGCGCAAATAATAAAAAGCCCCCACTAGCGAGAACATCACGGCAACAACTGCAATGGTGATATGACCTGCCTTGATGGCTGCGGTCAACACGGCAAATTTGGCAAAAAACCCAATAAAGAAAGGAATGCCCGCCATCGACAGCATGAAAATCAGCATCATCGCAGCAAACCACGGGCTACGCTGATTAAGCCCTTTGAAGTCATCCAGCTGTTCTGCTTCATGGCCCGCGCGCGAAAGCAACAGCACCATGGCAAATGCGCCCAGTGACATAAGCACGTAGGCCACGGTGTAATACAACGCCGAACTGTAAGCATTAATCGCCGTGAAAGGATCGATCTCATGACCGATAACCCCAGCGGTTAAGCCCAGCAGCATGAACCCCATATGCGAAATGGCAGAGTACCCCAGCATGCGTTTGATATTTTTTTGCGCGATGGCGGCCAGATTACCCAGCCCGATAGAAAGCACGGCCATAATCAGCAACATCTGCTGCCACTCGGCGACCAGAGAAAATAAAGCGTAAACCAATAAGCGCAACGCCATTGCAAAGGCAGCAAATTTCGGTGCCGAGCCGATCAGCATGGTAACGACGGTGGGCGCGCCATGATAAACATCCGGGATCCACATGTGAAATGGCACCACGCCCAATTTGAATGCCACGCCGGATACGATAAATACCAGACCAAACACCAGCACTGTCCTATCGGCTTGACCTTGCGATAAAACCTGAGATATGGCAGAAATATCAAGGCTACCCGTCGCACCGTAAATCATCGACATGCCATACAACAGCAAACCGGAAGCCAAGGCACCTAATACAAAATACTTCATCGCGGCTTCGGTTGCTCGCGCAGAGTCGCGGTCAATGGCTACCAACGCATAAAGCGCGAGCGACATGAGTTCCAGCCCAAGATAAAGCGTCAGAAGACTGGCCGCAGAAATCATTACCATCATGCCCAGCGTGGCATAGAGCACCAAAAGGTAAAACTCGCCTTTATCCAAATCCCGCTCGACCAGATATTGCCTGCCATAGATCAGCACCATAATGACAGATAGATAGGTCATCAGCTTGAGGAAGTCCCCCAGCAAGTCATCGACAAACAAATTGCTTAGCGTTAATGAGGTCTGCCCGTCGGCGGTTACCACGGTGAGCGCCGCACAACCAAGCAAAGTAAGGATCGTCAGCGCCGAAGCAACCCAGCGCTGAGTCGCATTAAAAAATAAATCGGCAAATAAAATGACGAACGACATCGTCAAGAGAAATATCTCTGGCGCAACAGGGTAAAAATCGGGTATCACGAAATTATTCAGCATCAGATGTCTCGGTTTCTCGTGCGTTTATTGTGTGTTGGTTTGCGTTGTCTGCATGGCAGTTGCTCGAATCACAGCTTGCTTACAGCAACATGCTTCAACAAATTATCGACAGAGGCATGCATTAGATCAGTGAACGGATACGGATAAAGACCCATCGCCAACACACAAGCGGCCAGCACCGCCAGAATTAAAAACTCGCGCATCCCGATATCAGATAATTTCGCCACATTGCGGTTAATAATCGCGCCGAACACCACCCGTTTGTACATCCATAGGGTATATGCCGCACCCAGAATAAGCGTAACAGCTGCGGCCATGCCGACCCAAAAGTTAAATTTCACCGCACCTAAAATCACCATGAACTCACCGACAAAGCCCGAGGTGGCTGGCAAGCCGGCATTCGCCATAGAGAACAGCATAAAAAAGGCAGCAAACCTGGGCATGGTATTAACAACACCACCGTAATCCGCAATCTGTCGTGAATGCATTCGGTCGTACATGACGCCGATACACAAGAACATGGCAGCTGAAATAAATCCATGTGAAATCATTTGCACCAGAGAACCTTCAATGCCTAGCGGATTGAAGATAAAAAAGCCCAGGGTGACAAACCCCATGTGCGAGATGGAAGAGTACGCCACCAGCTTTTTCATGTCAGTCTGAACCAGTGCAACAAAGCCAATGTAGATCACAGCGGTGAGCGATAAAGCGATCATGAGAGGCGCTAGATAATGGCTCGCATCCGGTGCAATGGGAAGCGAAAAACGGATAAAGCCATAAGCGCCGAGTTTCAACGCAATCGCCGCTAAAACCACCGAGCCACCGGTAGGCGCCTCAACGTGGGCATCAGGTAGCCAGGTATGCACCGGCCACATCGGCACCTTGACAGCAAAGGACACCAAAAATGCAAGAAAAATCAGAATCTGCGGCGTCATTCCCAACTGCAACTGATGCCAATCAAGAATGTTGGCACTTCCGCCTGAGGTCAAAAACAGCCAGATCAGGGCCACCAACATGAGCAAAGAGCCAAGCAGCGTGTAGAGAAAGAATTTAATCGCGGCGTACACACGGTTCGGTCCACCCCACACGCCGATGATGAGATACATCGGGATGAGCGATGCCTCAAAAAAAACATAAAACAATATCCCGTCCAGCGCACTGAAAATGCCGTTCATCAAACCCGACATGATCAAAAAAGCAGCCATGTATTGGGCCTGCTTCTTTTCGATGACTTCCCATCCCGCTAGAACCACCATGATGGTGATAAAGCTGTTCAGCAAAATAAATGGCATGGAAATGCCATCAACGCCCAACAGGTACTGCAAATTGAAACGCGGCACCCAAGGGAGTTGCTCAACAAACTGCATACCCGCCTGGGTTGTGTCAAATCCGGTATACAGTGGCAAGGTCACGGAAAAACCCGCCAAAGCTACAGCAAGCGCCACCCAGCGTACAAGGAAACGGCGCTCTGACCCGAGCAAAAGCACGGGAATAGCGCCAAGAATGGGAACCCAAATGGCAAGACTTAAAAAATTCGCATTCATCTTACTTGTCAGACCCGGTTAAACCAATAAGTTAAAAATGCAGCAACGCCAAAAATCATCCCAAAAGCATACTGGTAAATATGCCCGGTTTGCAGCTTCCTCACGAGGCGGGAAAGCCAGCCAACGACATGTGCAGAGCCATTTACCATAAAGCCGTCAATCAGTGCTTGATCGCCGCCCTTCCATAAACCGCCCCCTAATAACCGTGCGCCACCCGCAAAAACTACCTCATTGAACTTGTCAAAATAGTATTTTTTGTCCAGCAAGGTGTAGAGCGGCATGGCCGCTTTTTGTATCGCCGCAGGGATATCCGGGCGCTTGATGTAAAAGAACCACGACAGCGCCACGCCACTCATTGCGAGGAAGAATGGCAGAGCAGTCAGTCCATGAAGTGCCATCGCAAACGCACCATGAAACTCTTCAGCCAGATGTACCATGGGTGGATGCTTTACCGTATCAATGAAGATGGCAGAAGCAAACCAGTTACCAAACAACATGGGTTGAATAGTGAAGTACCCAATAACTACGGATGGAATTGCCAACAGTATCAAGGGTAGGGTAACAACCCACGGCGACTCATGCGGTTTGCCGCCACCGTGGTCATGGTCATCATGATGGTGCTCGTCGTGCGGTGCTTGATCGTAGCGCTCTTTACCGTGAAAAACGAGGAAGTACATACGGAAAGAATAAAATGCAGTCACAAAAACGCTTGCTACAACAGAGAAATATGCAAAGCCGGAACCCCATAAATGGGATGCCTGTACCGCTTCGATAATCGAGTCTTTTGAGTAGAAGCCGGACAACAACGGAAAACCAATCAAGGCCAGTGAGCCAAGCAATGAGGTAATCCAGGTAATCGGCATGTATTTTCTCAAGCCACCCATGTAGCGGATGTCCTGATTATGGTGGCAGCCGATAATCACCGAGCCCGCGCCAAGGAATAGCAAAGCCTTGAAGAAGGCATGTGTCATCAAATGAAACACGGCAATCGGATAAGCAGAAACACCCAGCGCAACGGTCATATAGCCCAATTGCGACAGTGTCGAATAGGCCACTACACGTTTGATGTCGTTCTGGATTATGCCTAAAAAACCCATGAACAAGGCAGTGATAGCGCCTATCACAAGGACAAAAGACAGTGCGGTGTCTGACAATTCAAACAAAGGTGACATGCGGGTCACCATGAAAATACCTGCTGTCACCATGGTCGCTGCGTGAATCAAAGCTGAAATTGGCGTCGGGCCTTCCATCGAATCCGGCAACCAGACATGCAGCGGTACTTGCGCTGACTTACCCATCGCACCAATGAAAAGGCAAATACAGATAGCAGTTATTACGGGCCAACCGGTAACTGTTTCTGTCAGAGCAGCCAGCTCATTGCGCTTGGCAAATACCTCGACGTAATCCAGGCTGCCGGCATACGCAGCGATGAGCGCAATGCCAAGTAAAAACCCAAAGTCGCCGACGCGGTTCACCAAAAACGCCTTGAGATTGGCATAAATCGCGGTTGGCCTTGTGTACCAAAAACCAATCAGAAGATAGGAAACCAGCCCTACCGCCTCCCAGCCAAAAAAGAGCTGCACGAAGTTGTTGCTCATCACCAGCATCAGCATGGAAAACGTAAATAATGAGATATAGCTGAAAAAACGCTGATATCCGGGATCATCTGCCATGTAGCCGATGGTGTAAATATGCACCATCAGCGAAACAAAGTTGACTACCAGCATCATCATGACGGTGAGTGGGTCAATCAGAAAGCCCACTTGCAGTTTCAGTCCGCCAGATTCAAGCCATGTGTACAGCGCGCCGTTGAAATGATGGCCCGCTTGAACATCCTGATAAATCAGCACCGAAGCCGCCAGTGAAACAGCTACACCCAGGATGGTGACAACATGTGCGCCAGTGCGGCCAATGAGTTTTCCAAACAAGCCGGCCAGAAGTGCACCCGCCAATGGCGCCAGGGGAACGAGCAGATAAAGCGTTTTCATATCCATCGCTCAACCCTTTAGCTGATCAAGATCATCGACATGAATCGAAGACAAGTTTCGGAAAAGGACGACCAGAATAGCCAGTCCAATGGCTGATTCAGCCGCAGCGACCACTAGGATGAAAAACACAAATAATTGCCCCGAGAGGTCGTTCAGGTAATGTGAGAAAGCAACAAAATTGAGATTGACCGCAAGCAGCATCAGCTCGATCGCCATAAGCAGGACAATCAAATTTTTACGATTAAGAAATATGCCAACGATACTGATGGCGAAGAGAATCGCAGCGAGCGTGAGGTAGTGAGAAAGTGAAATCATAAGGAGGTATCGCCTTTGGAGTCTGTCGCAGGGGATTCGCTTTCAGACGCCATAGCAACAATCCGCAGGCGATCACTGCGTTTGATGGCCACCTGGTCTGATGGGCGCATGCCCTTGGTATCCTTGCGTTGCCGCAGCGTTAGCATGACAGCTGCAATAATGGCAACCAGCAAAATAACCGAGGCCAGCTCAAATGGATACACATAATCAGTAAACAGAATTCTGGCCAGCGCTTTGGTATTGCTTTCACCTGCTGTAAGAGCGTGCGCCGGAAAATTGCTCAGACTGAAGTATTTTCCGGTAAGTACCGTTGCCATTTCGACTACCATGATCGCACCAATGGTTGCCCCTAGCGGCAAATGTCCCCAGAAACCGTGGCGCAGTCTTTCGATGTTGATATCCAGCATCATGACGACAAACAAGAACAGCACCATCACGGCCCCGACATAAACCATGATCAATACAATCGCGAGAAACTCTGCTTGCAACAGCAACCATAGACCCGCTGCATTAAAAAAAGCAAGCACAAGAAACAGCACCGCATGTACAGGGTTGCGCGCGGTAATAACCCGTAATGCGGAAAACAGCATCACTGCCGAAAATAAATAAAAAAGAAAAGTAGTGAATTCCATAGCGCTAGTCAATTAACGGAAACGCGAATCAATTTCGCGGTCAGCAGCAATCTGCTCTTCGTACCGATCGCCAACCGCCAGCAGCATTTGTTTGGTGTAATAAAGATCTCCACGGGTTTCACCGTGATACTCAAAAATACGCGTTTCCACAATGGCATCCACAGGGCAGGCCTCTTCACAAAAGCCGCAGAAAATGCACTTGACCAGATCAATGTCATAGCGGGTGGTGCGGCGCGAAGTATGCCCATTTCCATCGTCGCGCTCTGCAGATTCAATGGTGATCGCCAATGCGGGACAAACCGCTTCGCATAGCTTGCAGCCGATGCAACGCTCTTCACCATTTGGATAGCGGCGCAACGCGTGCAGCCCGCGAAAGCGCGAACTTTGCGGTGTTTTTTCTTCGGGAAACTGTACGGTAATCTTGCGCGCAAACATATAGCGGCCAGTAACCGCCATGCCCTTGAACAGCTCTTTTAAAAATAAACTGCCTATGAAATCCTTAGCACCCATGACAAGTTCCCAATTTTATTTCCAGATGGTCAGTGGCGACATCATCCAGATGCCTACAACAAGAATCCATACCAGCGTCAGCGGAACAAAAACCTTCCAACCCAAGCGCATGATCTGGTCATAGCGATAACGCGGGAAGGTAGCGCGAATCCAGAGAAAGAAAAACAGCACAGCAGCTATTTTCACCGCCAACCAGAAAAAACCATCTGGCAGAAAGCCAACAGGCGATAACCAGCCGCCTAAAAAAAACACCGATACCATCGCTGCCACGAGAATCATGTTGGCATATTCAGCCAGGAAAAACATTGCGAACGACATGCCGGAATATTCCACCATGTGACCTGCAACAATTTCGGATTCGCCTTCAACCACATCAAATGGCGCACGATTCAGTTCAGCCACGCCGGAAATCAAGTACACCGCAAACACCGGCAGCAAAGGAAGCCAGTTCCAGGATAGAAAACCCATGCCCTGCGCAGCAAAGTAGCCCTCGGCCTGACTATGCACAATCGCGGACAAGTTCAAACTACTGGAAACCATCAGTACGCTAATTAATGCCAGCCCCATGGCGACTTCATAAGAAATCATTTGCGCTGAAGATCGCATGGCGCCCAAAAATGCATATTTCGAGTTTGAAGCCCATCCGGCAATGATGATGCCGTACACTCCGACAGAACCAACGGCAAGAAGATACAACACACCGGCGTCGATATTCGCCAAGACCCAGCCATCAGAAAAAGGAATCACCGCCCACATGGCCAGGGCCGGCGCTATGGCCATGACAGGCCCGACAAAATATAATTTTTTATCGGCTACTTTAGGCAGAATAACTTCTTTGAAAAAGAGCTTTAACCCGTCGGCTATCGGCTGTAACAAACCCCAGGGGCCAACGCGATTTGGGCCAATGCGCACATGCATCCAACCCAGAACCTTGCGCTCCCAAAAAGTCAGGTAGGCCACCGAAAGCAGCAGCGGCACAAGAACCAGCACGATCTTCAGCAAGGTCCACACTAAAGGAAAGACTGGGCCAAGCAGTTGTTGAATAGGCTCAAGAAACGTATTCATCATGCTTTTTCCACACGTAGCGTGGTAAACATGGGGCCAACAGCAACTGTGGTGGCATGCCCGCTAGCAATGCGTACGACGTTATCGGGCAAGTTTTCATCAAGTTCGGCGTGCATCATCGCTGATAGGTCGTGACTAGCAGAATTTTTTATGCCATTCACCGTCTCATCAGCGCCGACTTTTACTCGCTCACCAGAAGTAATTCCGAAACGAGCAAACATCACACTATTCATGTGCGCGACAGGAGACGCGGCATCTTTGGTTTTTTGTAGCGCGGGAGCATAACGGGCAAGCATATCGGCAAAATGAATAGGCACGTCGGCAACGCGTTCTATCGATGTCGCAGACATATCAGATATCAGGTTTACCGCAATACCTGAAATACCATTATCAAGGCTAGAGATAAATTCTGACGATTCACCCTGAACAAGACCCAAGGCTTCAGCTTTTATCTCCTCGCTGCTGCTGTAATCAAACCCGGGAATATCCAGTAAGTTTGCCAGAACCCGAAGCACCTTCCAGGCGGGACGAGTTTCCGCCAAGGGTTTAACGGCAGCATAAAAGCTTTGCACACGGCCTTCGCAGTTAACGAACGTTCCTGAGGTTTCAGTGAAAGGTGAAACCGGTAACAACACGTCCGCATAGCCCAGCGCAGCTTTTGATTTAAATGGTGACAAGACAATCACACTGGCAGCCTGGTTGAGCGCCGTCAATGCCTGCATGCTATCTGCGCAATCCAGTTCCGGCTCAACGCCCACCAGCACATACGCCCGCCGTGGCTGAGCCAGCATCGCTTCGGCAGTAAGACCACCCGCTTTCGGCACGGCTTTGGCAACATAAGCCCCCAAGCTGTTCGCAGCTTCACCAAAGAAACCCAACTTGCCACCCAAAAGGCTGGCGAGCTGCCGAGCCAGTGCATGAAGCGTTGCTGCTTGCGGGTGCTGCTGTGCAAAATTACCGAGCATGATTCCCGCATTACGACCGCTGACAAGGCTCTGCGCAATCTGCTCGGCTTCGGCTGTCACTGTCAATTCAGTGAATAGTGCATCTGTGTCCAGTGTTTCAATGACCACATTTTTCTTTGCGCTCACGGCCTTGACAATTTGAGCCAGCATCGAAGGTAATTGTGAGGGCGGCACAATCGCTTGTCCGGCCAATTTAATGAGCTGATCATCTCCTGCACTGTGCAATATAGTAACTTGCGCCCCGCGCTTAGCCGACTGACGCAAGCGTTGTGCGATGAGCGGATGGTCTTTGCGCAGGAAAGATCCAACCACCAGCACACGATCAAGCTGAGATAACTCGGCAATCTTCATGCCGAGCCATGGCATGCCCAGACGCTTGCCATCGGCAGAAAAATCGCTGTGGCGCAAGCGTGTATCAATGTTTTCACAGCCCAAGCCACGCAGCAGTTTTTGTCCAAGATACAGCTCTTCAAGCGTTGCATGCGGGCTTAACAGGCCACCAATGGCTGCGCCACTTGCCGTTTTGACAACATCACGCAGCATATGCGCCACATAATCGAGCGCAACAGACCAATCAACTTCATGCCATGCGCCATCTTGCTTGAGCATCGGACGTGTTAATCGTTCTGCGGAACTCAACGCCTCGTAGGAGTAGCGGTCTTTATCCGAGAGCCAGCACTCGTTGATGTCTTCGTTTTCACGCGGCAAAACACGCATGACGCGATCATTTTTGGTTTGCACGATCAGATGACTGCCCAGACTATCGTGCGGGCTGATCGACTTGCGCCGGGACAGCTCCCAGGTGCGCGCTGAAAAACGGAACGGTTTAGACGTTAGTGCGCCCACCGGACACAAGTCGATAATATTGCCGGAAAGTTCAGAATCCACGGTCTGTTCAACAAACGGCATAACTTCCGCATGCTCACCGCGGAAAGCTTGGCCCAACTCCATGACACCTGCAATTTCCTGCGTGAAGCGGATGCAACGCGTGCAGTTGATGCACCGAGTCATGTCCGTTGCCACTAGCGGGCCGAGATCTTTATCGGCCACGACGCGCTTCTCTTCTTGATAATTAGATGACGAGTCACCATAGCCGACTGCCAGATCCTGCAACTGGCATTCACCGCCCTGGTCGCAAATAGGGCAATCCAGCGGATGATTGATCAACAAGAATTCCATCACACCCTTTTGCGCAGAGACTGCCAGCTCAGAATGGGTAAACACTTTCATGCCTGCCGTAATTGGTGTTGCACACGCAGGCAAAGGCTTCGGCGCTTTTTCTACTTGCACCAGGCACATGCGGCAGTTAGCCGCAATGGACAATTTTTTGTGATAGCAAAAATAGGGAATGTAGGTTCCCGCTTGATGCGCGGCATCCATGATGGTGCTGCCAGGTTCGACCTGCAGCGCCTTGCCATTGATTTCAATATCAATCACGGCCTATCCTCCGCACGAAAAAAACCGCTACCGGCAGACTGCACCGCAGGATCGACCAAACATTTGCGATGTTCAATGTGATATTCAAACTCACTTCTAAAATGTTTAATAAAACTGCGCACCGGCAAGGAAGCCGCATCGCCGAGCGCGCAAATGGTACGGCCCATGATGTTATCCGTCACGCGATTCAGCAAATCAAGATCCTCTACCCGCCCTCGCCCATGCTCAATGCGATGCACCACGCGGTACAGCCAACCGGTGCCTTCACGGCAAGGCGTGCACTGGCCGCAGGATTCCTCAAAATAAAAATAGGATAGCCGCTCCAGTGCTTTCACCATGCAGGTCGTCTCGTCCATCACGATCACCGCACCGGAACCTAGCATGGAGCCAGCTTTGGAGATGCCGTCGTAGTCCATGGTGGTATCCATCATAATGTCGGCTGGCAGCACGGGGGCAGAAGAGCCTCCGGGAATAACCGCTTTGAGCTTCCTTCCACCACGCATGCCGCCTGCCATTTCGAGTAGTTTGGCAAATGGCGTACCCAGCGGAACTTCGTAATTTCCGGGGCGATTCACGTGGCCCGAAACAGAAAACAGCTTTGTGCCCCCATTATTCGGCTTGCCCAGCGCCAGAAAAGCATCACCCCCCATGCCAAGGATGAATGGAATCGCCGCAAAGGTTTCAGTATTATTGATGGTCGTGGGCTTGCCGTACAAGCCATAGCTCGCTGGGAAGGGCGGCTTAAAACGTGGCTGCCCTTTCTTTCCCTCTAGCGAATCGAGCAATGCCGTTTCCTCGCCACAGATATAGGCACCATAACCATGATGCGCAAAAAGCTCGAATCCGAATTCTGAACCACAAACACTTTGCCCCAGATAACCAGCAACCCGCGCCTCTTCCAGCGCCTCTTCGAAGCGCTCATAGATCGAAAAAATCTCGCCGTGGATATAGTTGTAGCCACGGCTGGCACCCATCGCATAACCGGCAATGATCATGCCCTCAATGACCGCATGCGGATCAAACCGCAGCAGGTCACGATCCTTGAATGTTCCCGGCTCGCCTTCGTCAGAATTGCATACGACATATTTATCGCCAGGGAAGGAGCGCGGCATGAAGCTCCACTTGAGTCCGGTCGGGAACCCTGCCCCACCACGTCCGCGCAACATGGATTTCTTGATTTCAGCGATCAGATTCTCTTGCGAAACGTTCCCCACCAGAATGCGTTTGAGCTGAGCATAGCCGCCACGCGCTTCGTAGTCTTTAAGGCTCCAGCCAGCATCCCCTTTGGACCAGCCGGTAGATAACAGTGGATGGATTGCATCGATCAGGGCCATGTTACTTACACTCCGCCAAGAGTGAATCAATCTGTTCCGGCAACATGAAACTGCACATGCGCTTGTTATTCACCAGCATGACGGGCGCATCGCCACAAGCACCCATGCACTCGCCCTCTTTCAGCGTAAAGCGACCATCCGCTGTCGTTTGATTAAAATCGATACCCAGCTTCTCCTTGAGGTAATCAGCGGCATGAACGCCACCTGACAAAGCACAGGGCAAGTTGGTACATACCGTCACCTTGTATTGCCCTACGGGTTCCAGGTTATACATGGTATAGAAACTTGCCACCTCATAAGCCGCAATGGATGGCATGCCCAGATAGTGGGCAACGAATTCGATAGTTTCATGCGCAAGCCATGACTTTTCATCCTGCGCAATGGCCAGCGCCGCCATCACTGCAGACTGCTTTTTATCGACAGGATACTTCGCAATTTCGCGATCAATTTTTTGTAGGGATTCAGGACTCAGCATACCCATTCCATTCGTCATTTATAGCGCTTATCGATCCGTATCGCCCAGCACCAGATCAATGGTACCAATGATTGCAGTCACATCTGCAATCATGTGGCCGGAAGCCATTTCATTCACTGCCGCAAGATGCGGGAAACCTGGCGAACGCAGCTTTAAACGGTAAGGTTTATTGGCTCCATCAGATACCGCCCAGACACCAAACTCACCTTTAGGATGCTCAATAGCCGCATAAACTTCGCCTGGCGGAACATGCATGCCTTCGGTGAATAGCTTGAAATGATGAATCAGCTCTTCCATGCTGGCCTTCATGCGTTCACGCGAAGGCGGTGCGACTTTGTGATTATCGACAATCACCGGGCCAGGGTTCGTTCGCAACCATGCAATGCACTGTTGCACGATACGATTGGACTGGCGCATTTCTTCCATACGCACCAGATAGCGGTCGTAGCAATCCCCATTAACGCCAACGGGAATGTCAAAGGTCATGCGGTCATAAACTTCATAGGGCTGCTTTTTGCGCAAATCCCACTCAACCCCGGAGCCGCGCAGCATCGGGCCTGTACAGCCAAGCTGCAAAGCACGCTCAGGGCTGAGTACGCCAACACCGACCGTCCGTTGCTTCCATACCCGGTTATCCGTGAGCAGCGATTCATACTCGTCAAGATAGCCAGGAAAGCGCTGTGTGAAATCGTCAAGAAAATCCAACAGAGAACCTTGCCGTGCCTCATTGAGTTGTCGCACATCCTCAGTCGACTTGAAGCGGTTGGCTTCATATTGCGGCATGCGGTCGGGCAAGTCACGGTATACGCCACCTGGACGATAATAGGCCGCATGCATACGCGTCCCTGAAATCGCCTCATACACATCCAACAAGTCTTCTCGCTCGCGGAAGGTATACAGCAACATGGCCATCGCGCCAATATCCAGCGCATGTGTACCGATGTTGAGCAGATGATTCAGAATGCGCGTGACTTCATCCATCATCACACGAATATATTGTGCACGTAGCGGCACTTCCAAGCCAATCAAACGCTCGATAGCCATGCAATACGCATGCTCATTGCACATCATCGAGACGTAATCAAGCCTGTCCATATACGGCACAGACTGAATCCATGTTCGCGTTTCTGCCAATTTTTCTGTAGCGCGATGCAACAGGCCAATATGCGGGTCAGCGCGTACCACGACTTCACCATCCAGCTCAAGCACTAGCCGCAACACGCCATGAGCCGCAGGATGTTGGGGGCCAAAGTTGATGGTGTAATTTTTTATTTCAGCCACGGTCATCACCTTTTGCATACAGATCTTCGCGTACGATACGTGGCGTGACTTCGCGTGGTTCTATCGTGACAGGTTGGTAAATCACGCGTTTTTGTTCTGCGTCATAGCGCATTTCGACATGACCGAACACTGGAAAATCCTTACGGAACGGATGTCCCACAAAGCCATAATCCGTCAGGATGCGGCGTAAATCCGTATGCCCTTCAAAGAGTATTCCATATAGATCAAATGCCTCGCGCTCATACCAGTTGGCGCAATTCCACACATCAGTGACTGAGTCCACGAGCGGGAAATCATTATCAGGCGCAAACACCCTGACACGCAAGCGCCAGTTGTGTGTCAATGACAGCAAGTGACAAGTGACAGCAAACCGACGAGCTTCACGTCCAGCGAACTCAGAATAGTCGATGCCGCTCAAATCAACCAATTGCTCAAAACGAAGAGCAGGGTTATCGTGCAATTGCATCATGACTGGGTGATAGTTTTCAGCAGAAACCTCAATGGTTAACTCATTAAATTCACACTCCGGCCCGGTGATACGATCACCCAGCAGGTCTTTGAGCAGCAGTTGAAGACGTTCCAGTTTCTGGTTCATGGTGCAGTTATTTTCGCAATTGGTCGCGCAGTTGTTTGATTTTCAGCGCGCAATCGTATTGGTGCGCTTGATCTTGTTCTGTAACTGGATGATGCCGTACAGCAATGCTTCCGCTGTGGGAGGACACCCGGGTACATAAATATCAACCGGCACAATGCGGTCACAGCCGCGTACGACTGAATAAGAGTAATGGTAATAGCCACCGCCATTGGCGCAGGAGCCCATGGAAATCACCCAGCGTGGCTCTGCCATTTGGTCATACACTTTGCGCAAGGCAGGTGCCATTTTATTGGTGAGCGTTCCTGCCACAATCATGACATCAGACTGGCGGGGACTGGCGCGAAACACAATGCCAAAACGATCCAGATCGTAGCGCGAGCAACCCGCATGAATCATCTCAACTGCGCAACAGGCCAAGCCAAAACTCATCGGCCACATTGAACCAGTACGCGCCCAGTTAATCAGCTTGTCTAGCGAGGTGGTAACAAAACCCTCCTGGAGAACGCCTTCAATACTCATGACTGCAATTTACTCCCAATCCAGTGCGCCCTTGGCCCACGCATAAACATAGCCAATGACCAGAATGCCAATAAAGACGAACATCTCAATAAATCCAAACAACCTGACAGACTCGGTGTGTACAATCTCTTTGAAAATAGACGCCCACGGAAACATGAAAGCGATTTCCAGATCAAACAGAATGAACAGGATTGCGATCAGATAGTAACGGACATCGAACTTCATCCGCGCATCTTCAAATGGCTCAAAGCCACATTCATAAGGTGAGAGCTTTTCGCTATCGGGATGGTTGGGCGCCACCAACCAACCGAGGAGAATCGGCGCACAACCGAAAGCCAAGCCCACCAGAATGAAGACAAGAACAGGAAAATAGTTTTCAAGCATATTAGGATGAGATGATAGCTCTCAGTTTGACTCAAACTCTCATTAACCAACTAACCGGAAGATGCTTATCTCATTACTTAAATATCATGGTGCCGACGGCGAGACTCGAACTCGCACAGCTTTCGCCACTACCCCCTCAAGATAGCGTGTCTACCAATTTCACCACGTCGGCGCTACACATCAAAAATCAGCTGAAATTATATCGCAACACGTTTGCTGCCTCATGCATTGCAGAAAAAATGTTGGCGTTAAAAGAAGCCAAATTACTGCGGAATATTCTTTACTTTGGAATCAGGTGCAACCGGAACTTGCGCTGGTGAAGCTGCGGGCGCTGTTTTTTGAACAGCAGCATCCATCACGCTACGAGAAGCCTGCGGACGAGATGTCGCAAGGTAAGCCAAACCCAGGCTTGTACAAAAGAAAATCGCCGCAAGAACCCCTGTTGCGCGGGACATGAAGTTCGCCGAACCGGTCGCCCCAAAAAGACTTCCCGATGCGCCCCCGCCAAAAGCGGCACCCATATCAGCACCTTTTCCGTGCTGCAGGAGTACTAGTCCAATGATGCCCAAACCTGCCAAGACATGGATGGTTAAAATAATCGTGTGCATTAAACTCATATCAACTCCAAAAAAAACATCAGGCTGCGACGCAAATCGCCAAAAAGTCCGCAGCAACAAGTGAAGCGCCACCAATCAGCCCGCCATCAATATCTGGCTGAGAAAAAATTTCTGCTGCATTGCCTGGCTTAACGCTACCGCCATACAGTATCTGCAAACAATTACCCAAATCAGCACTTTCACGCGCCAAGCGACCACGAATAGCTGCGTGCATTTCTTGCGCTTGCGCAGGTGTCGCCGTTTTTCCCGTGCCAATGGCCCACACCGGCTCATACGCCACCACAGCATGTGCAAATGCCGCACTGCCATTGACGGCCAGCACCGCATCCAACTGCCGGGTGATGACATCGTGCGTAACACCGGTCTCGCGCTCAGCAAGCGTTTCACCAACACACAATATAGGAATCAATCCAGTCCGTTGTGCCGCAGCAAACTTGGCAGCAACAATGGCATCCGTTTCCGCAAAGAAAGAACGCCGCTCCGAATGACCTACCATCACATAGCGACAGCCAAAATCAGCTAGCATGCTGCCACTGACCTCGCCGGTCCATGCGCCTTGATCGTACTCGGAAACATCTTGCGCACCCCACGCCACCGAGCTGCCTGCTAACAATTGACGTGCTTGGGCTAGATACGGATATGGCACGCAGAGAGCAACCCCGGCTTGGGCTAAAACGCCCGAACGGATGGCATCCAGCAGACCAGAATTGGTAGCCAAACAACCGTGCATTTTCCAGTTACCGACAACCAGTTTGTTACGCATGAAAGAAAAAATAAAAAAGAAAGACGCGCAGCGTTAAGCGGGTCATTATAAAGCCGACGTCACGATAATGCCAGACAAGGAAGAGCGATGAACCAAAAAGTCGGCGCTGGTGAGACGGCGTGCCTATTTATTGAATAGGCAGCACAGGGGACACCGTCATGCAATTGACACATTCGCTTGATATTGCTCGAACCATGAAAGCTTTCGACGCTATAAAAGGCACTCGCCGCTCTTGCACAAAAACCCCGGTCCGGGTTTTCAGATATTACCCAAACCGCCCTGTAATGTAGTCCTCAGTCTGTTTCTTTTGCGGTTTGATAAATATCTGATCAGTCACGCCAAACTCAATCAGTTCGCCCAGATACATGTAAGCCGTAAAATCGGACATACGTGCGGCCTGTTGCATATTGTGAGTAACGATGACGATAGTAAACTCCTCCTTGAGCTCCGACACCAGTTCCTCGATACGCATCGTCGAGATCGGATCAAGAGCTGAAGTTGGCTCATCGAGTAGCAACACTTCTGGCTTCACAGCGATGCCACGCGCGATGCACAGGCGCTGTTGCTGGCCACCCGAGAGGCTCATGCCACTCTTGTTGAGAACATCTTTCACCTCGTCCCACAACGCTGCCTTTTTCAGCGCCCATTCGACACGTTCATCCATCTCTGAACGTGATAACCTTTCCTGCAGGTTAACGCCAAAGGCGATATTTTCGTAGATTGACATTGGAAATGGCGTGGGTTTCTGAAACACCATTCCAACCCGTGCGCGCAGATAGTTGATATCGACACTCTTGTCGAGAATATCCATGCCATCCAAACGTAACTCACCCTCAGCACGCTGATCAGGATAAAGATCGTACATACGGTTCATAGTACGTAGCAGCGTCGACTTACCGCAGCCTGATGGTCCGATGAACGCCGTGACCTGAGTACGGTAAATATCAAGATTGATATTCTTCAGAGCATGATACTTACCGTAATAGAAGTTGAAGTTCCTTAACGTGATCTGCGTTGTCAAGGTAGCCGCCGGAATGTCATTCTTCATGGTTTCGTTCATGCTCAAATCACTATTAATTAAATTAGCCAGATATCAGCTTTTGTGTTTCTGGCGAAAAAAGACACGTGCCAAAATGTTAAGGATCAATACGCCCAGTGTGATCAAAAAAACACCGGCCCATGCCATTCGTTGCCAGTCGGCAAAGGGGCTCATGGCGAACTTGAAAATCGTCACCGGCAGAGTTGCCATCGGCTTATTGAGATCAAGTGTCCAAAACTGATTTGACAATGCAGTAAACAACAGTGGCGCCGTCTCACCTGCAATCCTTGCCACGGCGAGCAGAATACCTGTCACGATACCTGCGATAGAGGCGCGCAGCGTAACTCTGGTGATCACCTTCCATTTTGGGGTGCCCAGTGCAAACACCGCTTCGCGTAAGCTATTGGGCACAAGCACCAGCATATTCTCTGTTGTACGAATAACCACCGGGATGACTAAAAGCGCCAATGCGAAGACACCCGCTAGCGCAGAAAAATGCCCAACCTTAGCCACATACACGGAGTAGACAAACAGACCGATGACAATAGACGGTGCAGATAGCAAAATGTCATTGATGAACAGAGTACTGCGGCCAAGCCAGGTATGTCCGCCATATTCCGCCAGATAAATGCCAGCGAGCACACCAAATGGCGTACCAATCAGGGTTGCCAGTCCGACCTGGATCAAGCTACCGACGATGGCGTTCAACAGTCCACCGTCGCTGCCTGGTGGCGGGGTCATCTTGGTAAAAAGATCTACGCCCAACGCGCTCACACCCAACTCAAAGACGCTAAACAATATCCAGAATAGCCAGAATAAGCCAAAGGCGACTGCCACCATCGACATGAACAGCGCGAAAAAATTAAACAGTTTGCGTTGACGTTTGATATCCATCATTGCTCTAGGTCCTTTGACCAAGCTGTTTGTTGAGCCTCATAAGCAATAGCTTGGAAAATACCAGCACGACGAAGGTAATTATGAACAGGATCAGACCCAGTTCGATCAATGCGGCAGAATGAATAGGTGATACTGCCTCGGTGAACTCGTTGGCCAAGGCCGATGCAATCGAATTGCCTGCGGCGTAAAGCGATGAAGTATCGAGCTGATCGGAGTTACCAATAACAAAAGTCACGGCCATGGTCTCACCCAAAGCACGACCCAAGCCGAGCATGATACCGCCGATGACTCCCACCTTCGTGTAAGGTAGCACGATATTCCAGACAACCTCCCAAGTGGTGGCGCCCACCGCGTAGGCCGATTCCTTGAGAATTCCTGGCGTCACCTCAAATACATCACGCATCACCGAGGCAATGAAAGGGATGATCATGATTGAGAGGATTACACCCGCGCTCAAGAGACCGATACCGATTGATACCCCTTGAAATAGACGCCCGATAAAAGGAATATGGCCAACCGTGTTGGTAAGGAATGGCTGAATGTAGTTACCAAAAACAGGGGCGAAAACCAGGAGCCCCCACATCCCATAGACGATGCTGGGGATACCCGCCAGCAATTCGATAGCCACGCCGAGCGGGCGGCGTAGCCATACTGGCGACAATTCAGTGAGAAACAACGCAATGCCGAAACTCACTGGTACTGCAATAATTAAAGCGATCAGCGAGGTTACCAGGGTGCCATAGATATGCACCAAAGCGCCAAACTCGTCCATTGGTGGATTCCACTCGCTGCGCCAGAGAAAAGACAGGCCAAACTTGTCGATTGACGGCATTGCCCCATTTATCAGTGAGACAATAATGCTGATTAGTATCAAGAACGTGAGAATCGCAAACAAACGCGTCACGTTGAAGAAAATCAGCTCACCCAGACTCGAACTCCGCTTAGACTTTGTGTTATCGGCCATTATTCGTTATTAGATGACTAGCAAACTCGAAAAACAAACCCGTACCGGTTTAAGACAACCGGTACGGGCACTAGCACTAACAGTTTACTTTACTTATAGACAGGCTTGCCAGAAGTATCCTTAATTGTCTTCCAGCTTGAGCGAATCATTTTCACTAGACTCTCAGGCAGTGCGACATAGTCAAGACCATGGGCCATCGCGCCGCCATTTTTGTATGACCAATCGAAGAACTTCAGCACTTCGGCAGCCTGCATTGGCTTGTCCTGAACTTTGTGCATCAGGATGAAAGTCGCACCAGTGATTGGCCAGGCATCCTTGCCCGGCTCATTGGTGAGGATTTCGTAGTAGGCGGCCTTGGTCCAGTCAGCGTTGGCAGCAGCAGCCTTGAAGGTTGCATCATCAGGCATCGGATAATTACCATCGGCATTTTGCAGTAGCGTATAGGTCATGTTGTTCTGCTTGGAATAAGCATACTCGACGTAACCGATGGCACCGGGGATACGCTGGACGAAAGCCGCAACTCCTTCGTTGCCTTTGCCACCCAAGCCCAGCGGCCATTGCACCGCAGTACCCTCGCCGACTTTTTGTTTCCACTCAGGGCTAACCTTGGATAAGTAATTGGTGAAAATGAAGGTCGTGCCTGAGCCGTCGGCGCGACGCACCACAGCAATCGCCTGATCAGGCAGAGAGAGCTTCGGATTCAGGGCAACTATCGCCTTGTCATTCCACTTAGTAATATTACCCAAGTAGATATCAGCTAACACAGCAGGAGTCAGGCGCATCTCACCCGCTTTGACACCGGCGATATTAACCACCAGCACTTCGCCACCGATCACCGCCGGGAACTGCATCAGGCCATCCCTGTCCAGCACATCCGGCTTGAGCGGCATATCGGAAGCACCAAAATCCACGGTCTTGGCATTAATCTGCTTGATGCCGCCACCGGAGCCAATCGACTGGTAGTTGATCTTGTTGCCAGTAGCCTGATGGTAAGCCTCGGCCCATTTGCCATAAATCGGTGCCGGAAAGGTAGCACCGGCGCCCGTGATCTCGGCGGCCTGCACTTGAGTGAAGCTGAGGGCGCAGGCAACTGCTGCAACCGGTATCACGAAACGCTTAATTTGCTTGGATATCATAGTGACCTCAATAGGGTTTAAGGAGCAGACAGTCTAAGCAGCCAATGTGACAGCAACATGACATAAAAAACCTACCTTGAAAATGTTGACTATTCTATCGTGCAATGACTTTTATGATGACTTCGTTATGTTATTAACAAAGCATTCGCAATGTCTTGATAAAGTAATCAAACCCCTCTGAATCCGGAATCCATTTAGGGTCACGAGATTTCACCGACTGACGGGCCAAGTCCACCGATCTGATTCCACTTGGTCACGACAAAACCTCTCGACGCCACTGCTCCCTACCGAAAATTTCCCTATCTCTTCGCTGTATTGGCAGCGTTTTTCTATTGAAACTCTTGATATTTAATTTTTTCGCAACACAAAAGCAATCAGCCGGTAACACAGGTTTTTCAGAATGTGTCTGAATCAAACCCGTGGAGAAAACAATGAGCACAGAAATCCAATCTACCCAGTTTGCCAATGCGCACCGTGAGGCTCGCACCCGTCCCAACCTGCGCATCAGTCTGGCACAAAACGAAAACGAAGTTCGTGAAGCCCAGCGTTTGCGCTACAAGATTTTTGGCGAAGAAATGGGCGCACGTCTCTCGACACGTGTCCCGGAACACGATACGGATTTGTTTGATCCCTACTGCGATCATCTGTTAGTACGCGACGAGAATACCGGCAAGGTCGTTGGCACTTACCGTATTCTCTCGCCCAAAGCGGCCAAGCGCGTCGGCAGTTATTACTCGGAAGGCGAGTTTTCGCTTACGCGTTTGCAACACTTGCGTCCACGCATGGTGGAAATCGGCCGCTCGTGCATTCACGTTGATTACCGTAGCGGCGCCGTGATTGCCCTGCTTTGGTCGGGCTTGGGTGAATACATGGTCACTCGTGGCTATTCTTACTTGATTGGCTGCGCCTCGATCAGCATGATCGATGGTGGCCACAATGCGGCGAATCTTTACCAGCAATTGACTGAAGCGCAGCAGGCCCCGCTCGAATACCGAGTTTTCCCACACCATCCGCTACCTTTTGAACATCTGGCTAATGGCCAACCTGCCTTGGTGCCACCGCTACTCAAAGGCTACCTGCGCGCCGGCGGCCGCGTGTGCGGCGAACCAGCGTGGGACCCGGACTTCAACACGGCCGATTTGCTGTTGATGCTCCCCATGGAACGCCTCAGTGAGCGTTACCAACGTCACTTCATTGCAGCCTGACCTGCATACCAACCCCATGCATGTGCTCATGCTCAGCGATGTTTATTTCCCTCGTATCAATGGTGTCTCTACTTCCATGCAGACGTTTCGCCATGAACTTGGCGTGCAGGGTATCCAAGTCACCGTTGCTGCGCCGGAATATCCCGGCCACATTGAAACAGATGATGTGGTACGCATCGCCTCGCGGCAGGTCCCACTAGACCCTGAAGACCGTTTGATGACTCGCGCCGGGATCAAAGACTTTTCACGCCATATCACCACCGCCGATTATTCGCTGATCCACGTACAAACGCCATTCGCCGCGCACTACGCGGGCATCAAACTGGCGCGACGACTAGGCGTGCCAGTGATTGCCACTTACCACACGCATTTCGAGGAATACTTGTTCCATTACCTGCCCATCGTGCCGCGTCGCGCCTTGCGTGGGCTGGCTCGCCGCACCGCACGCGGGCAGTGCAATGCGCTGGACGCCATCGTTGTCCCCTCGCAACCCATGGCCGATACTTTGCGCGATTACGGCGTCACCATACCGCTGCACATTATTCCCACAGGACTCCCGAGCAGCCAGTTCATCCGTGGTGACGGCCAGCGCTTTCGCGCAACTCACGGCATCAGCGCCGAGCGAAAAATAGCCCTCTTTGTCGGCCGTGCCGCCTTTGAAAAAAACATCGGCTTCTTGCTTGAAGTTGCAGCTCACGCGCGCCAGCAACAGCCGGACTTGCTGCTGATCATAGCCGGCGAAGGCCCGGCGCTGGAAACTCTGCAACGCAAAGCAAAACAATTAAGTCTCAGCACCCATGTTCGCTTCGTCGGCTATCTGCCACGCGAATCCGGTTTGCGTGATTGCTACGCGGCGGCCGACATCTTCACCTTCGCCTCGCGCACCGAAACACAAGGTCTGGTGCTGCTCGAAGCCATGGCTGTCGGCCTGCCGGTGTTGGCACTTCCCGCGCTAGGGGCCGCAGAAATCATCGCGCCGCAGCGTGGCGCCGTCGCTGCCATCGATACACCAGCGGCCTTCGCCAGGCAGCTAGTCACACTGCTTGATCAACCCGAACGCCTCGTCGCGCTGGGCCGTGAAGGCATCGCCTTCGCCCGCGAATGGGATGCTGCAGCCCAGGCAAAACGACTGGCTAGCTTGTATCATAACCTCATGATCCCCTTGCACCAGCCCGCTTCACTTATCTGACCACTGCGTGGTGAACTCCGAACATCCCCTGCCAGAAGAAAGCCCCTATAAAGGCCGCACTGGATTTCAGCGTATCTGGAATGCATTCCATTACTCGCTCTCAGGCCTTGCTGCAGCCTATCGCCATGAAGATGCATTTCGTCAGGAAATACGCCTGGCCATCGTGCTTATCCCATTGGCCTTGCTATTGCCCGCAACAGGTATCGGCCATGCCTTGATGATAGGCAGCATACTGCTCGTGCTGATTGTCGAGCTCCTCAATTCTGCCGTCGAAGCGGCGGTTGATCGCATTTCGCTGGACAACCATCGCCTCGCCAAGCGCGCCAAAGACATTGGCAGCGCGGCGGTACTGGTCTCGCTGATTAATGTCGTGGCCATCTGGCTGCTGGTACTTATCGGATAGCACACCCGGTAACAAAAACGTCATCCATATGTCATCTGCCCGCCACAGGCAGTTGGCAAACTGCGCAACATGACGACACCACTCCATATCGCGCTAGTCACCGAAACCTGGCGGCCGGAAATCAACGGCGTTGCCATGACACTGGGGCGCATGACTGATGGACTGCGCCATCTCGGGCATCGTTTTACGCTAGTGCGCCCACACCAGCATGCCAGCGATCTGCCCGCTACCGAAACCAGTCTGCGCGAAGTGCTGGTAGCCGGCTGCCCTATCCCCGGCTATCACGGCCTGCGCTTCGGACTGCCCGCCAAAACGCGCCTGATCAAGGCCTGGCGAGAAGATCGCCCCGATGTCATTCAGGTCGCCACGGAAGGACCGCTGGGGGCCTCGGCCATTGCTGCTGCGCATGAACTCGACATCCCGGTTGTCTCCGAATTTCACACCAATTTTCACGCCTACAGCCGTCACTACGGTTTTGGCTGGCTGGAAGGCCTGGTTGCCCTGCATTTGCGCCGTTTGCATAACAAAAGCGCCGTTACGCTAGCGCCGACTTTTGCTGTGGCGCGCGAACTCACTGCTGCAGGCTATCGCACGGTGCGCGTGGTATCGCGCGGAATAGACATCGCGCTGTTCAATCCGCAACGGTGCAGCAGGGAACTACGCGCACACTGGGGCGTTAGCGATGAGCAACTCGTTGTCACCTATGTCGGCCGTCTGGCGGCAGAAAAAAATCTACTGCTGGTGACACAAGCTTTTGCTGCCATCCGTAAGCTGCACCCCAACGCGCGCCTGCTGTTCGTCGGCGATGGCCCCCTCCGCGCACAACTTCAACGCAGCGATGCCACGTATCTTTTTGCCGGCATGCGGCGCGATGACGATCTAGCCACACATTATGCCTCCGCCGATCTGTTCCTCTTTCCTAGCCTGACCGAAACCTTTGGCAATGTCACGCTCGAAGCGCTATCCAGCGGCCTGGGCGTCGTTGCCTACGATTGCGCAGCGGCCAACGAGCTGATACGCGATGGCGACAATGGCCGTACCGTACCCTGCAATCACAGCGACGCCTTCATCGCCGCCGCGCTTGAGCTGGCACGCAACCCGGCAATGCTCACCACCTTGCGTGAGCGCGCCCATGCCAGCGTGCGCCATCTCGACTGGGAACATATCAGCAACCAGCTGGCCAACATTCTGCATGCCACCATCAAATCGCATCAGCAGCAGCAACACGCCGACCTGATCTTTCGTTTTGCACCCGACTGAAGCAATGAAAGTCCGTACCATCTTTCTCTCTGACATCCACTTGGGCACGCGGGGCTGCCAGGCGGAACGGCTGATCGACTTTTTGCGCAACCATGAGGCGGAGCAGTTGTTCCTCGTTGGTGACATCATCGATTTCTGGGCCATGAAGCGCAGCATCCACTGGACGCCAGCACAAAACACTGTGGTACAGAAAATTCTGCGCCGCGCCCGGCATGGCGAGCAGGTGATGCTGATTCCCGGCAACCACGACGAGGCGCTGCGTGAATACCACAATGTCGCTTTCGGCGATATTGTGGTCACCAACGAGCATGTCCATATCGCCGCCGATGGCCGCCGTTATCTGGTGATTCATGGTGATGAATTCGATCAGGTCACCCGCCATCATCGCTGGCTGGCCGTGCTGGGCGATGTTGGCTACAACTTTCTGGTGCGTGCCAATGTGTGGGTCGCCTGGCTGCGACGAAAATTTGGAATTGCCGACTATTGGTCTCTCGCCGGCTATGCCAAGCGCCGCGTCAAGCGTGCGGTTTCCTTCATTTTTGATTTTGAAGATGCCGTCATGCGCGCCGTGCGCGAACGCGACCTGGATGGCGTGATCTGCGGCCACATCCACAGCGCCGCCATCAAGGATGTCGATGGCATGACCTACATCAACTGTGGCGATTGGGTCGATAGCTGCACTGCCATCGTCGAACACATGGACGGCCGCATGGAGTTGCTGCATAGCTGGCAGCCCGCTACGGTCGCTGCCGCAAATGACGGATTCGAAAAAGACCTTGTAACGCTTGCTTCCAAATAACTTTCAGGAAACCCATGCAAACCCCACTCATACAGTTGCAGCCTCAAGGCGTAAGCTTTTGTTCCACAACCTCCGAAATGCATACTCAACTTACCGAGTTTATCGAGATTATGTCGACGCGCCACTTGCATGGGGTATTTCAACCCATTCTCGACATGCATTCCGGCAAATACTTCGCCTTTGAAGGGCTGATTCGCGGCCCGCGTGACTCGTCTCTGCATTCTCCGCAAGCGCTGTTTGATTGCGCCCGGCAGCTCAACCTGACTTGCCAGTTCGAACACTTGTGCCGCGAGATCGTACTGGCCGACTACGCCCGGCTCAAGCTGCCGGGCAAGCTGTTCATCAATGCCAGCATTCCCTGCCTCAATGATGCGCAGTTTCGCAAGAATGGTGACCTGCCACACCTGCAAGCGCTAGGGATGGCACCCGGTCAGATTGTCATCGAAATCACCGAAAACCATCTGGTCAGCGACTTTTCAGCCCTGCACGACGTGTTGGCCGATTACCGCAGCTTGGGTTTTGATCTGGCGATGGACGATCTCGGCGAAGGATTTTCCAACCTGCGCATGTGGTCGGAAGTGCGCCCGGAATTTGTCAAAATCGACCGCCACTTTATCACCGGCATCGCCGATGATCCGCTGAAATTTCAACTGGTTCGGGCCATGCACCAGATTGCCGAGACCTGTGGCTCGCAACTGATTGCCGAAGGCATCGAAACCGAAGCAGAGTTCACCACGATACGCGATCTGGGGATCCGTTTTACCCAGGGCTATTTCATCGCCCGACCAGTCGCCAAGCCGCTTGCCACGCCAATTGCTTCCATCAATCAACTGCGCACCAGCGCACGCATCATTGTTTTCCCCCAGCAGGACACGAGCAATGCAGGTTATGCGCCAATCCGACAACTTTTGCGCGCCATGGATCCCATATCGCCAGATACTGAAAATGACGAGGTCTATGCGCACTTCGAGCGAGAGCCAAAACTCTTATCGCTGCCCGTGGTAAAAGATGGCAAACCGCTGGGCATGATTAACCGCTACACCGTCATCGATCACTTCGCCCGTCCCTATCGGCGCGAGCTGTTTGGCAAAAAGCCATGCCAAACACTCATGAACGACGCCATCTTGATCGTCGAGCACACGGACAGCGTGCAGGAAGTAGCGCGCCGGATAAGCAGCAACGAGCAAGACACTTTTCTGGATTACTTCATCATCGTTCGCGATGGCTGCTATCTTGGCATTGGTTCCGGCCGCGAGCTGATGAACATGATCACCAACATGCAGATGAAAGCCGCGCGCTACGCCAACCCATTAACCCAGCTGCCTGGCAATGTGCCGATCAACGAACATATTGAACGTCTGCTGGCAAACAACACACCTTTTGTTGCTTGTTACGCCGATCTCGATGCTTTCAAGCCCTATAACGACACCTATGGTTTTCGTCGCGGCGATGATGTCATCCTGATGCTGGCACAAACCCTGGGCGAAGTAGTCGATGGGCGTGAAGACTTTCTCGGCCATATCGGCGGGGATGA
>DATCQI010000120.1:0-2363 GCA_036569545.1 Rugosibacter sp.
GCTGGTCTTTGGTAAGGACTCCTTGGGCGGTGTACATTCGTGTCACTGGGTTCATCGATAACACACTGACTATAGCATCGACTAGTCGGTAGCAACAGCCGCAGATGGTTACAAGAAAGGTCTTAATTCAAGCTCGTCGCCACATTCTCCAGCGGGCGTCAAACGATTTTGCAAGGCACTCGCAAGATGGTCACTGCCGAACCCACCTCCCGCCACGCGCGTGCTGCCAAGATAATTCAAAACGACATTCAAATGAGCGTGTGCCGTATTACGCATGTTGTGAAATATCACCTGCGCCTCTTGCTCTGTTCGGGCTTTAGTAATTGCCACATGAAACCCCTCGCACCCACAGGCTTGTGACAAACGTTTTATCAACGCATAGGCGCGGGTAATAGCCGCCCCCTGTGCTGCGGTCACCACAACAAGATGGGGCGCTGCCAGCGCCAAGGGTGGCAGCGAGTGATCGTGACGTGCCGCACAATCCATCAGAATGAAGGCACACCCCTCCTGCAATTGCCTCATGGCAACATTCAGCCGCTCCGTGGCCGCTGTGTTTTTTTGAATGGGTGCGGCGACAAATCGTGCAGCCGATATAACACTCAGACAAGGGGCTACAGGCTGCACCAGATGATCTATTGAGACATCACCTTGCACCAAATCCAGCAAATCGTGCCGCACCTTGATGTCCAGTGCGGCATGCACACTCTCTGTGCCGGCATTCTCGTCGATGATCACCACTCCCTGCCCGGCTTCCGCCAATGCAGTGGCTGTACGCACCAAAAGCGCTGTGCGGCCACAGGCTTCGCGTCCCGAAACGAAGGCCACCGCCCGTGCCTTGCGAGTGCCAAACAGACGCCGCAATCCGGCAGCCTGATCAACCCCAGCAGCCAAGGCTGGAGAAATAGACTCAAGCAACCGCAATCTCCCGGGCCATTTCTTGATCCGACACCATCGCCAGAGCAATTTCCTCTTTGCGTAAAGTATGCGCCGTCTCACCAGCGCCGACTTTAAAAGCGCGATGCAGCAGGTATTTACGATTAGGTAGATGGAGATCTTCCGGGACACGCTGGCCATTGGCAACATAGCTCAATGTCAATCCATGCCGCACGATGCAATCAATCGATGGTGCCAGTGCTGTTGCCTCATCGACCTTGGTCAGGATACAACCCGCCAGATCATCCCCCCCATAAGCACGTACTACGTCATCCAGCATATCACCACGACTGCCGGCATTCAGCAACAACAGCCGATTCACTTCGCCAGACCGGGTCAGCATAGCAGATTGATCCGTCACCATGCGATCACGCTGACTCATACCCCCGGTATCAATCAAAACCATATGTTTTTCACGCAAGCCGTCAAGTGTTCGCCGCAAGTCTGCGCCATCACGCACCACGAATACAGGCACACCCAGAATGCGACCATAGATGCGCAACTGCTCATGCGCACCAATGCGATAGCTATCGGTTGTTACCAGCGCCAGTCGATCTGCCCCATGGCGCACCACACAGCGTGCCGCCAGCTTGGCTGTCGTCGTGGTTTTGCCGACACCCGTGGGACCAACCAAGGCATAAACACCGCCGCGGTCAATAAAATCAGCCTCTGACGCCAGCGTACGCAGACGCCGATTAATAGCGGCCGTGAGCCATTTACGACACTCTTCCTGACTCACATCCGTCGGCATTTCCTGCACCAGACGTCGCGCCAGACCACCGGAAAAGCCAGCGGCAAGCATTTCGCCCAAAAGCAAGGCGCGCATCGGATTATCTCGCGCCACCTCGCCCCAAGCAAAACCTGCCAACTGATGTTCGAGCAATTTTTTGATCGCCCGCATCTCGTCCATCAGCTGTACCGTCTGTGACGGATCCTCATGCACCGCTACGGGCAATGGCGCGGCAACAGCATTGAATTGCGTTTTCGCCTGCAAAGGGGGCGGAGACTCACTTGCTATGTCACCTGCCGCATGTGATGGTGAATTCTCTGCTACCGTTGGGCTGCTGGTAAAAGAAGCAAAAGGCGACCATGGACGCACAACGGAGGGTTCTCGACGTATCTCTTGTCGTGCGGAGGACAAGGTCACTGTGTAATCACTCTCTTCCGCTGAGAGTGCACTTGATGTCAGCGGATTAATCGATGGCTTGGCTGACAATGGCGCAGAATACGGCGTTGGCGGTATTTTTGCCGTCGGCTGCATCTGTTGAGAAATGGCATCCAGACTTTCTGGCGACATGGCAACAATCTCGACACCGTTTTCCACCGCACGATTTGAAATCACCACAGCATCCGGCCCCAGCGCTTCTTTCACACGCCGCAGACAGTCACGCGCGGTTGCGCCGACAAAACGTTTTACAGTCATTTGCTTG
>DATCQI010000121.1:0-2230 GCA_036569545.1 Rugosibacter sp.
CCCAGGCCTTGGCCGCCATGTTGCTCGGGCAATTCAGGTGCGATGAAACCCATCTGCCCCATTTCACGCATCAAGGTGCGATCCAGCACGCGAGTTTGGTCGCGTTCTAAAAAGCCGGGCGCTACGCGCTCGGTGGCAAAGCGGCGGGCTTGTTCGGCCAGCATCGCAAGGTCTTCATCAATGTAAGGATTCATCATCTCTCCTGCGTGAATTCAACAGCCGAACACACCACCGTGTTCGGCATCCAGTTGTGGGGTGGGTAACTAACAGGCTAACCGAGTTGACCGAAATTACTTGGCGTATTTGCGGAAGTCAGGTTTCCGTTTTTCCAGAAAAGCCTTGACGCCTTCACGCGATTCTTCCGTATCGTAGTAAAGCTTTAACGCGTACATGCCCATGCCCGCAATACCGGCCTGGTGCGCGGTATCCATGTTGAACGAGCGTTTGGCAATGGCAATCGCGGTGGGGCTTTTTTCCATGATTTCAGCGCACCATTTGTCCACTTCCACATCGAGCTGATCGTGTGGCACGACCGTATTCACCAGGCCCATGGCCAATGCTTCAGCAGCCGGATAGCGGCGGCATAAATACCAGATCTCACGCGCCTTTTTTTCACCCACAACACGGGATAGAAAAGCTGTACCGTAGCCTGGATCGACCGAACCGACTTTTGGCCCGACTTGGGCAAAGGTGGCTTTCTCTGACGCAATGGTGAAGTCGCAGATAGTGCACAGCACGTTGCCGCCGCCAACCGCATAGCCTTGCACGCGAGCAATCACGGGCTTGGGCACATCGCGAATCGCGTTATGCAGTTCTTCAACTGGCAGGCCGACGGTGCCACGGCCGTCGTACTGGCCTTCATGCGCGGACTGATCGCCCCCGGTGCAAAACGCTTTTTCCCCCGTACCGGCCAGCACGATCACGCCAATGTCGCGGGTGTAGCCTGCCTTGTTAATCGCGTGGATCAATTCGTCGCAAGTCTTGCCGCGAAATGCATTCATTTTCTCTGGCCGATTGATGGTGATCCATGCCGCGCCGTTGCGTACTTCATACAGAATATCTTCGTAGTTCATGTGCTAATCCTTTGGTTGAATTGAAGAGGAGAAGAGAATAATTTTGATGGGCGAATAAACACCCTGGTGATGTCTAATTTTCAGCTGATTTTTATGGATAATGCCTCCGATGCCGCATTAATTTTTGCGGTCTATCCACGACGATTTTTCGCCGACTTCGCTCATTATTGGCACATATTACTAAGAAGTACTATTTATTCAAACGGACTGACTCAGAGGTTGCTGATAGTTTGTCGGTAACTAGGGTGATACAGTGCTAAACCTTATCAGCATGCACTGCGAGTAAATTTAAAAGAGCATTTTTGAAGCGAAACTTTTGCACTTCTTAGACCCTGACTTATTTTATGCACGACACTCATGATCACTCTGTAAGCGGCCATAGCCATGGACATACCCACGGCACCGCATCGTTCAACCGCGCTTTCATTATTGGCATAGGGCTGAATGTTGCATTTGTCATTATTGAAGTCTTCTACGGCTGGCGTGCTGAATCGTTGGCCTTGCTGGCAGATGCCGGGCATAACCTCTCGGATGTCGCCGGCCTGTTGCTGGCCTGGGGTGCTGTGGCTGTTAGCGGGCGAGCGCCCGATGCAAGGCACACGTATGGCTGGCAGCGCGCCTCCATACTCGCAGCGTTTGCCAATGCCGTTTTATTATTGGTCGCCATGGGGTCGCTCATGTGGGAGGCGGCGCATCGCTTGCATTCACCAGTGCCCGTCGAGGGGATGACGGTAATCGTGGTGGCTGCCATTGGCGTAGTGATTAATGGCGCTACTGCTGCACTCTTCATGGCCGGGCGCGAGCATGACATCAACATTCGCAGCGCGTTTTTGCACATGGCTGCCGATGCGCTGGTGTCCCTCGGCGTTGCATGCGCGGGGGTGTTGTATCTATGGCAGGGCTGGGCCTGGATTGATCCGGTAACCAGTCTTGCCATTGCACTGGTGATCATCATGAGCACCTGGGGCTTGTTTCGTCAGTCGCTGCATTTGTTGTTTGATGGTGTGCCCGAAGGAATTGATCTTGCCGCCGTTGCTGCCTTGTTGCGTAGCCAGCACGGCGTGACGGAGGTGCATGACTTGCATGTCTGGGCGATGAGTACAACAGGGTGCGCGCTAACGGCTCATCTGGTGATGCCCACTGGTCATCCAGGAGAT
>DATCQI010000122.1:0-5223 GCA_036569545.1 Rugosibacter sp.
ATCTGCATCCGACTGGCCGAAATCGAATTCAGGCGTGTGATCTTCCTTGAGCTTGATCATCGCCGCAAAAGCCCGCCCCATCTTGCTGCGAAAACCTTGCAGCGGGCCGATGACGCGCTTTTCCAATAGCTCGTCCATTTCTTCCGGCTCCCACTGGCGGCTGGCAACCACTTTCCACAGGCTGTAATCGCACGACTTGCACTGAAATTTTTTGTAGTTCTCATGAATCACGCCGCCACATTTGGGGCAAGGGGTTTTCAGTGTCGAAAACGCGGCATCGGGCAGCTCGCCGGTCTTGATGCGCTCGACCATGGTGCGCGTTCTATCCATGATCTGATTCATGAACTCTTCACGCTTTAAGCGCCCATGCTCCATTTCCTTCAGCTTGTATTCCCACTCGCCGGTCAGCTCGGGTAGCCGGATGTCATCGACACCAAGATTTTCCAGTGCGAAGAGTAGCGAAGCCGCCTTGGCTGTTGGCTGCAATTCGCGACCATTGCGGTGGATGTATTCTTCCGTAATCAGGCCTTCGATCGTCGCCGCCCGCGTGGCTGGCGTGCCCAGGCCGCGCTCGGCCATGGCTTCGCGCAGTTCTTCGTCTTCGATCAGCTTGCCGGCACCTTCCATCGCCGTGAGCAATGTGGCTTCTGAAAAACGCGGTGGCGGCTGGGTGGTTTTGGCCTTGACTTCCACATCCTTGGCCCAGACACGCTCGTTCTTTTCAAGTGGCGGCAAGTTCGGATTCTCGTCATCCTCCTGTGACTCTCTGCCATACACGGCAAGCCAGCCCGGGGTAACCAGCACCTTGCCATCGGTCTTGAAGGCTTCGTTATCAACCCGCGTGATGCGCGTGGTGATGTTGTATTCCGCCGCCGGATAAAAAATACCGAGGAAACGCTTGGTCACCAGATCGTAAATTTTCTGCTCGGGTTCCGACAGCGTTTTCGGCATGATGCCCGTAGGAATAATGGCAAAGTGATCGGATATTTTCGCGTTGTTGAAAATGCGTTTGTTCGGATGCACCCAACCGCTTTTCAAAATCATGCTCGCAAACGGCGCGTAAGCTGTCTCGGCCATCGAGCCCAGCGTTTCTTTAACCGTGCCCAAATAATCTTCCGGCAGATGGCGGCTATCGGTTCGCGGGTAAGTCAGTGCCTTGTGTTTTTCGTACAGCGCCTGGGCCAGCCCCAGGGTATTTTTTGCCGAAATGCCAAACCGGCTGTTGGCTTCCCTCTGCAACGAAGTTAAATCGTACAACATCGGGCAAGCTTCGGTCTTGGGTTTGCTTTCATCCTCAACCGTGCCATGCTGACCCAGGCATTTGGCGCGGATGGCGTCAGCGCGTGCTGATTCCCACAGGCGTTCGGCACGCGCATGTTCATCGTCTTCCTTCTTGAATTTCTCATCAATCCAGCGGCCGCGATAAATGCCGGCCACACATTGAAATTCCGCTTCCACTTCCCAGTAATCGCGCGAAATAAAGCTTTTAATGCGGCGCTCGCGCTCGACCATGATGGCCAGCGTAGGCGTTTGCACACGACCAACAGGGGTCTTGTAAAAGCCGCCTTCTTTCGAGTTGAATGCCGTCATGGCACGTGTGCCATTAATGCCGATGAGCCAATCGGCTTCCGAGCGGCAACGGGCGGCGTCCGCCAGAGGCTGCATCTCCGTTTCCGTGCGCAAATGCGCAAAACCATCGCGGATCGCGTTGGCGGTCATGGATTGCAGCCACAAACGACGCATGGGCTTTTGCTTTTCACCCAGCGCATGTTGCGCAACGTAACGAAAAATCAGCTCACCTTCACGCCCGGCGTCACACGCATTGACCAAGCCCGTGACATCCTTGCGCTTGATCAGGCGCGTCAAGAGCTTTAAGCGTTCCTGCGTGCGCTCAATCGGATTCAATGCAAAGTGGGGCGGAATCGCCGGCAAATGCGCAAAACTCCATTTGCCACGCTTGACTTCATATTCTTCTGGCACCACCAGTTCCAGCAAGTGGCCGATGGCAGACGAGAGCACATAATTTTCACTCTCGAAATAGTCTCCTGTGCGCTCGAATTTTTCCCCCATGCCGGCCAAGGCCTTGGCGATGTCCTGGGCAACAGAAGGTTTTTCGGCGATGATGAGTTGCTTGGTCATATTAGGTAGGTTAAGTAGGCAAAGCGTATCAAGAGCAGCGCATATCAAGTGAAATCAGGCGCGACTCAATACATCAAATGCGCATCAAACAAGGGGGGTTAGTTAAGCAGGATGCGGGTAACGTGTTCGCCAATGTCCAGATCGGCTTCATCAACCTCTTCTGCCAGGAGTTCTTCAAGAATCAACGCATCGACCTCATGCCGTGTGCGCCAAATCATGGCGAGCACGACAATCTTGAAACGATCCAGACTGATTTCATCGTCCGGCAGGGCCAGCGCACGTTCAATAATGGATTCACGCAACGGCGCATCAATCGCGGCACATTGCTCAAGAAAGCTGATAAATCCACGACATTCAACCGACAAGCGGTCTTGCTCTTCCTCGTCATAAATGCGGATCGAGCCTGCGGCAGGCAGGTCGCAAGTTGCTTGATGCCCAGCCGCCAAACCATCCATCCAGGACAGCGCCGCGCTGATGTCGTCGGTCTCAAAGCCAGCCGCCGAGAGCTTTCTCGCCAACACGCCCGCGGGCGGGCAAGTGTCGGGAAGATAGTTTTCAAATAGGTAAACAAGAATTTCCATCATGGTGTCAATCCAATCGCTGATAGAGGCCGCCGGGTAGCTGCGCAATGCGCCCGGCAAGTTCCAATGGTAGCAGGATGGCAAGAAGTGCCCCCGGCGTCAAGTCACTTCGCATCGCCAGGGTATCCAGATTGCAGGGAGTGCGGCCCAATAAAGTCAGCACTTGCTCTTCGTTTTCATTAGTGTTTATAACCGTATTATCAGCGCCGAGTTTTTCAGATTGTCCGATTTTTTCCAATGGTTCACCTTTTTCAACTGGCATGCGGCTCCAGCGCAATTCCTCCAGAATGTCCTGCGCCGATTCAACCAGTTTTGCGCCTTGACGAATCAATTGGTGGCACCCGCGTGCGAGAGGCGAGTGAATCGAGCCCGGGATGGCAAATACATCGCGCCCGGCTTCTGCCGATAGACGCGCGGTAATGAGCGAACCGCTTTTCGGCGCGGCTTCAACCACCAGACAACCCAAGCCCAAGCCCGCAATCAGCCGATTACGGCGTGGGAAATTGGCCGCCAGCGCGGGCGTGCCCAATGCAAATTCGCTCAAAATCACGCCGTTGGCCACAATCTCGCGGGCTAATGCTTCATTGCGTGCCGGATACAGACGATCAGCCCCCGTACCGATGATCGCCACCGTTCCGGCCGCAGTGCTTAACCCACCCCGGTGCGCAGCGGCGTCTATCCCTAACGCTAACCCGCTGACCACCGTTAGCCCTGCCTGACCCAGGGCTGCGGCAAACGCCTCGGCATCGCGCTCGCCTTGCGCGGTGGCATTGCGGCTGCCGACAATGGCAAACATCGGCTGCGCAAGCCGCTCCAAACATCCGCGAGCGTACAGCACTAATGGAGGGTCGTCCGTCGTCAATAAACCGGGCGGATATTCCGCATCGGCCAGAGTGATCAAATGGTTGCCTGGCTGCTCGGCCCACACCAGCGCCGCCTCAATCGCCTGGGACAACTCAGGCTCAACGCTGAGCAAGCGCTCAGCAACGGCAGACCCGACCACAGCGACAAGTGAAGCATAGCTAGCCGCAAAAATGGCTTCAGGCAAGCCAAATGCCTTGAGCAAATTGCGCCGCGCGCCGTTGCCTATGCCGGGCGCATGCGCTAATCGCAGCCAGCCAGCCAACGCCACACGCTGCGATTCATTCATCGTGATTCTCAGAAACTCAGGGTGTATGCGCCGCGTCGCCAACGATCACCGGTTTTTGTGCACTCATCACCAGGGCATAGGCAACCCGATCAAAGACACGAAAAACAAACACCAGGCCATTCCTTGCATCGGGCAGCGTGTAGGTTTTTTTCTCGCCTTGGAAACGATCATGCAGCGTAACGCCCGCTGTATCTATTGCCAGCACATGGCCTGCCTCAAGGCCATCCTTTTTGCCCCGGTTCAAGACTACCACTGCCTGCGGCCCACCGTACTGAACCCCGCCATAAATCGACAACACCCGCGCTTTAATCGCTTGCTCAGGCGCATGCGGGGTGTAGTTCACCACATCGGCGCGCGGGGCAGGCAGCAACATATCACCGGCCAGCACTTCTTCTTTTGTCGTCAGCAAACGGAAGGAAGTCACCTCGCCTTGCGCCGTCATGCGCGCCGTGCCGACATACAGCGCCTCAAAACCCAGCGTTTCTTTTGTCTCGGGATCATTCAACGGTTTGCCCGCACGAAATACCTGCCACGTAGCCGCCGTTGCGCCATTCGCTGCTGGAGTGGTGTAAATCATGTCGCCAGCACCGGCAATGACGCGGTTATCCTGTAAACCCACCACGCGTAGCGCACCTGCCATGCTGGCCTGATCCACCACCAGGGGCTGCGATAAAAATGGCTCGATATCTTGCGCAGGAATCGACGGGATCGCTTTATTTATCGGCTCGATATATTCGCGTGGCGATAACTTTTCGGTTTTCTCGGTAGCGAACGCCAAGCGTGGCTCACGCCCGCTTTTATCCAGCACCAAAACCTGGCCAGGGTAAATCCAGTGCGGGTTTTTAATTTGTTGCGCATTCATTTTCCATAATGCAGGCCAGCGATAGGGGTCTTTCAAATATTTAGACGACAATCCCCACAGCGTATCCCCCCGCACCACGGTGTATCGTTCCGGCGCCCCCTCAGCTAACACCAGCGGCTGAGTGGGCTGAGTGGGCTCAGCAATCGCCAGGGTGGTTAAAACACAAAAGAGCAGGGCAGATATAATGTGACGCATGGTATGACCTCCGGCCGGGTGTCTGGAACAGGGATATTTTTTCGAATATCGTTTAATTTGCCTGATTCTGCCCGACAATTCTTCCGGTATCAATTCTTTCAAGAGCTTTTTCATGGCCTTATTACCCATTTTGCGTTACCCCGACCCGCGCCTGCATAAAAAAGCGGCGCCTGTTACCACCATTGACGCCAGCATTCGCAAGCTGGCCGCCGACATGGCAGAAACCATGTATGCCGCTCCGGGCATTGGTCTTGCGGCCACACAAGTGGATCAGCATATTCGCCTGATTATCATTG
>DATCQI010000123.1:0-5758 GCA_036569545.1 Rugosibacter sp.
GCTGCTTGACCCAGGCTCAGCGTTTCTTGAACTTTCTACCCTGGCGGCGTATGGCATGTACGGTGAAAGCGGGAACGCAGACGCCAACAGCGTGCCATCTGCAGGCATCATCACTGGCATAGGCCGCGTGCGCGGAGTGGAATGCATGGTCGTGGCGAATGATGCTACCGTCAAAGGCGGAACCTACTATCCGCTGACCGTGAAAAAACATTTGCGGGCGCAAGAAATTGCCCAGCAAAATCGCTTGCCCTGTATTTATCTGGTTGATTCTGGCGGGGCTTTTCTGCCTGCGCAGGATGATGTGTTTCCGGATCGTGATCACTTCGGCCGTATTTTTTTCAACCAGGCCACCATGAGTGCAGCGGGCATTCCGCAAATCGCCGTGGTCATGGGTTCGTGCACGGCAGGTGGCGCGTATGTGCCGGCGATGAGTGACGAGAGCATCATTGTTAAAAATCAGGGCACGATTTTTCTGGGCGGCCCGCCACTGGTAAAAGCCGCCACGGGCGAGGTCGTGAGTGTTGAGGATTTGGGCGGCGGAGATGTGCATACGCGTGTCTCTGGCGTATGTGATCATCTGGCAGAAAACGATCATCATGCGTTGTCGATTGCGCGCGGAATTGTGGGTAATCTGAATTGGCAAAAATCGATGACGCTCGATTTGGCTACGCCGGAAGAACCGCTGTACGACCCGGCTGAATTGCTGGGCGTGATTCCGGCGGATACCAAAAAACCGTATGACGTGAAAGAAGTCATTGCCCGCCTGGTGGATGGCTCACGTTTTGATGAATTCAAGGCGCGCTATGGCACGACGCTCGTGACGGGCTTTGCCCGCTTGCATGGCTACCCGATTGGCATTGTGGCCAATAACGGTATTTTGTTTTCGGAGTCCGCACTGAAGGGTGCGCATTTCATCGAGTTGTGTGCCCAGCGAGGTATTCCATTGGTGTTCTTGCAGAACATCACCGGGTTTATGGTCGGCCGAAAATATGAAAATGGCGGCATTGCCAAAGATGGTGCAAAGCTGGTCATGGCAGTAGCTAATGCGCAAGTACCCAAGTTCACAATGATTATTGGCGGCTCATTTGGCGCGGGTAATTACGGCATGTGCGGCCGCGCTTTTTCTCCCCGCATGCTGTGGATGTGGCCGAATGCGCGCATTAGCGTGATGGGTGGGGAGCAAGCGGCGTCCGTCCTGGCAACGGTCAAGCGCGATGGCTTTGATGCCGCCGGAAAACCCTGGAGCGCGGCAGAAGAAGCGGCTTTCAAAGATCCCATCCGGGCGCAATATGAAGCCCAGGGGCACCCCTATTACGCTACCGCACGCTTGTGGGACGATGGCGTGATTGACCCAACGCAATCCCGGCAGGTTTTGGCGTTGGGTATTTCTGCCGCGCTCAATGCCCCGATCCAGCCCACGCAGTTTGGTATTTTTCGGATGTAACCAGCAGGCATAAAAATCCAGCCACAACGAGCCAGCCATAAGCCAAAAACGGAGCGAGATATAAAACCATGCAGCAAACCATCCTGACAGAAGTAGATGCCGGTGTTGGCATCATTACGCTGAATTGCCCGGAGCGGCACAATGCGTTTGACGATGTGTTGATTAGCGAGCTGACGCAGGCCATAGAAATGATGACACAGGATGCTGCCGTGCGTGTCGTCGTATTATCAAGCAGTGGGAAAAGTTTTTGTGCGGGGGCTGATCTGAACTGGATGCGGCGTGCGGCCAATTACTCGGATGCCGAGAATTTACGCGATGCCCGTGCACTGGCCGAGATGCTGCGGTGTCTGGCGCAATGCCCCAAGCCGACAATTGCCCGCGTGCAAGGCCCAGCCTATGCCGGTGGTGTGGGGCTGGTGGCGTGTTGCGATATTGTCATTGCTGTTTTTGATGCGCAATTTTCTTTGCCAGAAGTGCGCATTGGCATTGTGCCGGCTACTATTAGTCCGTATGTCATCAGTGCGATCGGTGAGCGTCATGCTCGCCGCTATATGCTCACAGCCGAACGTTTTTCAGCGGCGGTGGCTTACCGCATGGGCCTGGTACACGAACTGGTAGCCGATGTGACCGCGTTGGATAGAGCGGTCGGAGAAGTTGTCGAGGACTTGTTGAAAAATGCGCCTGGCGCATTGGCTGAATGCAAATCGCTGATCGCCGCAGTTGCTGCCAAACCCATTACGCCAGATCTCATAGAAGACACTGCGCAGCGCATCATGCGGCTACGTGCCAGCGCTGAAGGTCGTGAGGGCATTCGTGCTTTTCTGGAAAAACGTAAACCAAACTGGGCGGCTAATGCGACCCTTTAACGTGACGCTAGCAAGATATTTATGCGCGTTCAATGATTGCGCGGGGATGACCTGATGTTCACAAAAATTCTTATTGCCAATCGTGGCGAAATTGCGTGCCGCATTATCAAAACAGCACGTCGCATGGGCATCAAAACGGTCGCTGTGTATTCAACCGCCGATGAAGGCGCGCGTCATGTGCGCGTGGCGGATGAAGCGCTGTGGATCGGCGAGGCCGCGCCTGCAGAATCGTATTTGTCCATCGATAAAATGATTGCTGCGGCTAAAGCGAGCGGCGCGCAAGCGATTCATCCCGGCTATGGCTTTCTTTCCGAGAATGCGGCATTTGCTGAAGCTTGTACGCAAAACGGACTGGTGTTTATTGGTCCATCAGCGGCAGCCATTCGCGCCATGGGTTCCAAGTCAGCGGCTAAACAGATCATGGGGAAAGCCGGTGTACCGCTCACGCCCGGGTATCACGGGGGTAATCAGGCACCTGATTTTTTGCGCCAGCAAGCAAACAAAATCGGTTACCCGGTACTCATCAAGGCAACTGCGGGTGGCGGGGGCAAAGGCATGCGCGTGGTGGCAAGCGACACCGAGTTTCTGGATGCGCTCGCCTCTTGCCAGCGTGAGGCCAGCGCGAGTTTTGGCGATGCGCAGGTGCTGCTGGAAAAATACCTGCAACCCGCACGGCATATCGAGGTACAGATTTTTGGCGATAGCCACGGCAATTATGTTTATCTGTACGAGCGGGATTGCTCGGTGCAGCGGCGTCACCAGAAAGTGCTGGAAGAAGCGCCGGCGCCAGGGCTGACCCCCGAGCGTCGCGCAGCCATGGGCCAAGCGGCGGTGAGCGCTGCGCAAGCCGTGGGCTATGTGGGTGCGGGCACGGTGGAGTTTATTGTGCCGGGCGTCTCAGCCGACGGTGCATTTTACTTTATGGAAATGAATACGCGGCTGCAAGTCGAGCATCCGGTGACGGAAATGATTACCGGGCTGGATCTGGTCGAATGGCAGTTAAAAGTCGGTGCGGGTGAGGCGCTGCCTTTGGCGCAGGAACAGATCACAGTTCGCGGTCATGCACTGGAAGCGCGCATTTATGCCGAAGATCCGGTTAAAGGTTTTTTGCCCTCGACGGGCCGAGTGATACATTTTGCTTATCCCGATGAAACGCCCTTTGTGCGCATGGATGCGGGGGTTGCGGCGGGAGATGAAATCACGCCTTACTATGACCCCATGATAGCCAAGCTGATTGTCTGGGATGACAGCGACAGCGCGCCACGAGCGCATGCCTGCGCGCGCATGCTGCAAGCCTTGGCCGAGGTTGAAATTGTGGGCGTGGCCAACAATGTGGATTTTCTTTCTCGCCTTGTGGCTTGTCCGGCTTTTGCAGAGGCTGATCTGGATACAGGGTTGATCGAGCGTGAACAAAGCTTTCTGTTTCCAGAAGCCGCCGAGCCGCCGCCGAAGGTGTGGTTGAGTGCGGCATTGGCTGAACTATTGCGTATCCAGAAAGATGCGAAAAGGGGTGCAGCAAAGAGTAAAGACCCGCACTCTCCCTGGCATGCGCGAGCGGGTTGGCGTGTCACAGGGCAAGCGCAACAGGCGTTGCATTTGCGCTGTGGTGATGCAGAAAAAACAATTGTTGCCGCAGCCAGCAGCCGGGGTTTCATGCTTGAAATACAGGGGCAACCGCTCAGTGGTCAGCAGATAGATGCTAGTGGCCAGTTAGATGATGCAGGTGTGCTGCATGCTGATTTTGGTGGCCGACGATGCACTGTCACGGTGATCCCCGTGGCTGAAAAGCGTCATGTCTTTATGCAGGGCACCTCGCATGTGATGACTTTGCGTGATCCGCTGAATCAGGCAGGCCAACAAGCGGTGGCGACAGGCAGCGTGATGGCACCCATGCCAGGAAAAATCATTGCCTTACTCGCCACAACTGGTAAAAAATTGGCCAAAGGCACACCTCTGCTAATTCTCGAAGCGATGAAGATGGAGCATACCGTTACTGCACCCACCTCAGGTGTCGTGCGCGATTTTCACTTTGCGGTGGGTGACTCCGTTGCAGAGGGTGTGGTGTTGATGGCGTTTGAATAGTCTGATCTGGGCACGTGTGTCATATAGGCAAGTGAAGTAACGCGTAGTCAGTTTTATGCGGGTTTAACCCGACTTAAGTAGCCTTGCGCGTTGGTAGTGCCAACTGATCGTCAGTGCGAGAATTGCGGTTAGCCAGTAACCCGTTACTGCCAGAGCCATCGTTTTCGGACTGTACCAGACAAGCGGGGCGATCACCGCAGCGGTAAATCCATTGACGCCCACTTGAAACGTAGCCTGCAGGCTCGAAGCCAACCCTCTTCGGGCGGGAATCTTTTCCAGTGCAAGAATCTGCAAGCTAGGCCAGACAAAGGACATACCAAAAGCATAGACGGGGATAGCCAGAATATTCTGCGGCAGCCCGTTGGGCATGAAAAAGCTGATAACGATGCTCATCATGCTGCCTAATAGCATGATGAGCATGCCCAAGCGTACAGTATTTTTTGTGGAGAGCTTGCCAGCGCTCCGTGAGTTGACGAAAGAGCCGCTTAACAAACCCAGGCTAATGGACAGAAACAGCCAGGCAAAACTTGTGAACGAGGTATCAGCGATCACGCTTAGAAAGTGAGGTGCGGAAAGAACATAAATCATGTGCCCATTGATAAGCAGTGCCAGTGCAAGGCATAAATAGCTGAATTCGGGCAGCAGTATGGCTTTCTTATAAGCGAGTAAAAGAGGTTTGGCCGCGAAAGGCTGACGCTTTTCTGGAGGCAGTGTTTCCGGGAGAAGCCACCACACCGCAATAAACAAAATGGCACCTAACATTGACAGAAAAACAAATACCGAGCGCCATCCAAAATGGCTTGCCAATAGGCTGCCTATCATGGGTGCAATAGCCGGCGCCAGAGAAAAAAACATTGAGATATGTGCCATCAGACGTTGTGCCGCAGCGCCTTTGAGTATGTCAAGCACGGTAGCTCGGCCAACAGACATGCCTGCGCCAGCGGCCATACCTTGTAATGCGCGGCCAATAGACAACGTCAGAACGTTGGGGGCAAAAAGGCAGATCAGCGCTGCCACAGTGTATACAAACATTCCTATGAGAATAACGCGTTTGCGACCTACGGCATCTGAAATGCTGCCATGCCACAGGGTCATGAACGCAAAGGGCAACAAGTAAGCTGCGAGCGTTTGTTGTACTTGAACAGGGGTTGCTTGCAAGCTGGTGCCAATATCCGGAAATGCCGGCAAATACATGGTGATTGAAAAAGGGCCGATGGCAGTAAGGGCTGCAATCAATAATGCAAATCCCTTCGGGACTTTTTGATGATGCGCTTGTACGGCAGGAGCAAAAGCAGTCATGATGGCGGGTGCGGTGAGTTCAAAGTTGGCTTGTCACGGTAATAAAAAGAGATCGCTAATGCGCCTT
>DATCQI010000124.1:0-3195 GCA_036569545.1 Rugosibacter sp.
CAGAATGCAGAATGCGAAAAAGCCTCGACAAGGAGATATTTTCTCCACGAGGCTTCGTGCCAGTTCCGGACAGCGTAGTGGCCCGATACATGGGCCACTACGCGCAATGTTTAATTAGTCAGTTAATCCCAGTCGCGATAATTGCGTCGGCCGTCATCATCATGATCGTCGTCGTCATGATGCTCGCTGCGCCATCCGCCGCGATTATCCCAGTTGTAGCGATCATGGCGATATCCATGATGCTCATAGTAACCGTGCCCGCGTTGCTCGACATATATTACTTGTGGACTGTAATAGGCCACCGGGCGAGGCTGGACATACACCGGTGCAGCCACATAACGTTCGCGCACGGGCCTATACGCAGGAGCTTCGACATAGCGCTCGCGATGCCCGCGGTCCGTGGTGATGGCAACACCTGTTGCTGCGCCTAATGCGCCGCCGATAATCGCGCCATCCCGGCCGCCGACATGATTGCCGATAACCGCGCCAACGCCACCGCCAAACAAGCCACCAAGCAGCGCGTCGCCAGATCGGTCACGCGCTTGGGCGCCGCCGCCTGCAATAAGCAGCGATGAACAAAGAATCAATGCAATGCGGTTTTTCGTTTTCATGATGTGCCTCCGTTAAGCTCGGTTAAGTTGAACTATGAGTGCAAGATAAACGCACATGTCAAGAAAAGTGTGTTGCTGAAGTAAAGAGATGTAAGCAAACGTAATCAATAGCCCTCGTGTATCGCCAAACTTCCACCAGTTTTCCACCAGTTCAGCGGCCCGGCCGGTGATCAACTCACTTATCAGTGTGAAAGCCAGATTGTGGGTCCGCTCGTAACGCACGAATCTCCGCTCGCAGCGCAGCCATTTCTCCATGCAGCAGGCGAATATCATGATGCATCTCGCGGCGCAGTTTTTTCTCGTCTTCTTCGATGAAGAAAACAGCAATTGAGGCAGTTGTTAGCGACAGCATGCCAAAGCCAAGTACTGCAACGAACATTGCAAAAAAACGTGACGCTGTGGTGGTCGGCACAAAATCGCCATAACCGATCGTGGCGCCGGTGGCAAAAGCCAGCCATAAGCCTTCGCCGTAGCTGTGCACCGTCGGTTCCAGCCAGTAAAACACCACGCCGGACAACGCCAGCATGATCGCCCCGGCGGCGAGTATCCATAGCGTGACTGTTGTGCGGAACAGCTCGCGCGCCATGGCCAGCGTGCGCGCGAGCAGCAGCGAGGCCCACACCACGCGCATCAGTCGTGACAGCGCCAGCCATTGCTCTTCGATGCCGAACAGGCTGGCTGCCGCCGCGATGATGATGACCAGATCAAGCCAGTTGCGCAAGGTATAGCGCAACGGCTGGCTACTTATATGCATCATCCACAGCAACTCGGCGCAAAAGGCCAGCAGGATCAGCCCATCCAGCACGCGCCCGACCTGGTGCCAGATAGCTTCTGGCGGAGAAAGATCAAACCAGAGTGCGGGCAGGGCGAGCAGCGCAATAACCGTCATCGGCCAGCGCAGGCGATGGGCCCAGTGGTGTGCCAAAGGGGTATCGTGCGTCGCAACCCCGCCGACGCCAAAAAAAATACGTAAATCAATCATCTGGCAATCATAACGCAGGCGGTTGGGTATGTAGCGCAGCGGATATGACTTCGCCATTACAATCTACAGCATGAGCACACATTCCGCTATCGAAGGCTTCATCGCCCGCTGGTCCGCCGCCAGCGGTTCCGAGCGCGCCAATTACCAGCTCTTCATCAGCGAACTCTGCCGCCTGCTGGATGTCCAGCCGCCGCAACCGGCGATGGCCGATGCGGGCGAGAACGCCTATGTGTTCGAACGTCGCGTCACCTTTTGCCATGGCGACGGCAGCGAATCGGCCGGCTTCATCGATTGCTACCGGCGCGGCGCGTTTGTACTGGAGGCCAAAAAGCTCAAGACCGGCGGCGCGCAAACCTTTGACGATGCCTTGCTGCGCGCCCGCGCCCAGGCCGAAAACTACGCCCGCGCCCTGCCCAGCGACGAGGGGCGGCCGCCGTTCCTCGTCGTCGTCGATGTCGGCAATGTCATCGAGCTGTACAGCGAGTTCTCCCGCTCCGGCGCCACCTATACGCCGTATCCCGACCCGCGTAGCCACCGTATCACCATCGCCGACTTTTTGCGCGACGACATCCGCGAGCGTCTGCGCCTGTTATTCACCGACCCGCTCGCGCTTGACCCTGCGCGGCAAACCGCGCGCGTCACGCGCGAAATCGCCGCCCACCTGGCCGAACTCGCCAAGTCGCTGGAAAGTGCCGGCCACGCCGCTGAGTCTGTCGCCGGATTTCTCACCCGCTGCCTGTTTTCGATGTTCGCCGAAGATGTCGCGCTGATTCCTAAAGGCGCATTTTCCGAACTGCTCAAAAGCCTCAAAGAAGCGCCCGAGCAGTTCGCGCCCATGATCGGCGAGCTGTGGCGCGCGATGGACAAGGGCGAATTTTCCATCGCCATCCGCGCCGCGCTGCCGCGCTTTAACGGCAAGCTGTTCAAATCGCCCGACGTGTTGCCTTTAACCAAACAACACATCGCTTTGCTGATCGAAGCCGCCAAGGCCGACTGGACGCAGGTCGAACCCGCCATCTTCGGCACCCTGCTGGAACGCGCACTCAACCCGCAAGAGCGCCACGCCCTCGGTGCGCATTACACCCCGCGCGCCTATGTCGAGCGCCTCGTGCTGCCCACCGTGATCGAGCCGCTGCGCGAGGAATGGAGCAACGTGCAGGCCGCCGCCGTGCTGCTCGCCAACGCCAACCGCCACAAGGAAGCCGTCGCCGAACTGCGTAATTTTCACCACCGCCTGTGCACCTTGCGCGTGCTCGACCCGGCCTGCGGCAGCGGTAATTTTCTCTACGTCACGCTGGAACACATGAAGCGCCTGGAAGGCGAAGTGCTCAACCAGTTGCACGACCTGGGCGAGACGCAATCGCTGCTCGAAGCCGAAGGCCTGACCGTCGACCCGCACCAGTTTCTCGGCCTGGAGCTGAACCCGCGCGCCGCCGCGATTGCCGAGCTGGTGCTGTGGATCGGCTACCTGCAATGGCACTTCCGCACGCAAGGCAGCGGTCTGCCGCCCAGCCCGATTCTCAAGGACTTTCACAACATCGAATGCACGGATGCCGTGCTCGCCTTTGATGGCGTTGACTTCGTGATGGATGACAACGGCAT
>DATCQI010000125.1:0-6914 GCA_036569545.1 Rugosibacter sp.
TCGTTGCCAAACAGCTACCGCCAACTATTTGCCGGTGATGTACTACGCATTGGCCTGCATGACTGGCGCACCATCGTCGGCTATGGTCACGCGGCCGAGCATATGAGTCTGTATTGCGATGAGCTGCGTGTGCTGATTTCCGGTGACATGTTGTTACCGCGCATTTCCACCAACATCTCGGTACATCCGGCAAACCCTTACGGCAATCCGTTGAAGCTGTTTCTTGATTCCATTGATCGTTTTCTCGAATTACCCCCCGACACGCTGGTGCTGCCTTCACACGGCAGACCCTTTCGCGGACTGCACGGCCGGGTTGCCCAGCTGCATGCGCATCACGCAGAACGTTGCGAGGTTGTGCTCAAAACCTGTAAAGACAAACCATTTAGTGCCGCTGAAATTATTCCCGCCCTGTTCGACCGAGAATTCAGCGACCCGCATCAAACCATGTTTGCCATGGGTGAAGCGATCGCTCATTTGAACTATCTTGTACATGCAGGAAAAATACAGCGCTTAGAAACCCCCGATTTGATTCGCTTTATCAGTTAGGAAAAACCATGTCGAACCAAGCGCCCAGCTCAGCTCCGCAAAATATCACGTCCAGTCCGCAGAGCCTTGCCGATACTTATGCCGAGGTAGCTCAGCGAGCAGCAAAGCTGATTACAGAACATATGCAACGCCAGATACAAAAAGGCGTCACGCCACCGGCAGACAACTTGGGAGTTTTGCAAGCCTTTACTGACATGTTTTCAAAAGTGCTGGCCAACCCGCACAAATTGGCGCAAGCGCAAATGAAGCTGGCTTGGGATTATTTTTCGCTATGGCAACACGCGATGCTGCGTGCCATGGGTAATGAGGCAGCACCTTTGTCGCCTTCATCAAAAAGCGATAACCGCTTTAAGGACGCGCAGTGGGAAGACAATTTTTTATTTGATTTCATCAAGCAAAGCTATCTTGTCACCGCGCGCCACATTTACGATACGGTCGGTGACGTCGATGGGCTGGACGCCAATGAGCAGCAAAAGGTGAATTTTTTCACGCATCAGTTTGTTGATGCGCTCTCGCCTTCCAACTTCGCCATGACCAACCCTGCAGTTGTCCGCGAAACCATCGACACCCATGGTCAGAACCTGCTGAACGGATTTAACAATCTGCTGCGCGACATCGAAGCAGGCGATGGTCAGTTGCGCATCAAGATGGCTGATCCGGACGCCTTTACACTCGGGAAAGATGTCGGTGCCACGCCGGGAAAAGTCATTTTTCAAAATGATCTGATCCAGCTATTGCAGTTCGAGCCAACCACCAAAGAACAATTCAAGCGCCCGCTGCTGATTATCCCGCCCTGGATCAACAAGTATTACATCCTTGATCTGCGTCCGGCCAATTCATTCATTCAATGGGCCACCGACCAGGGACATTCGGTATTTGTCATTTCCTGGGTCAATCCGGATTCGCGCCTGGCACAAAAAAGTTTTGCTGATTATCTTGCCGAAGGCTCGCTCGCCGCGATTGATGCCGTATGCAAACAAACAGGCGAAAAAGAAATCAACCTGATCGGCTATTGCCTGGGTGGCACACTGCTCGCCTCCACCATGGCTTACATGGCGGCCAAAAATGACCCGCGCATTGCTTCTGCCACTTTTTTTGTCACTATGCTTGATTTTTCACAGCCGGGTGACCTGGGTGTGTTCATTGACGATAACCAGGTCACCTCGCTCGAGAAAAAAATGCAGGAGCGCGGCTATCTGGAGGGCAGCGAAATGGCCAGCGCTTTTAACATGCTGCGCTCGAATGATCTGATCTGGTCGTTTGTAGTCAATAACTACCTGATGGGCAAAGCCCCCTTCCCCTTTGATCTACTCTACTGGAACTCGGATTCCACGCGCATGCCCTACAAAATGCATAGCGAATATTTGCGCAACATGTACCTGAAAAATCGGCTCAAAGAACCCGGGGGCATCACCCTGCTCGATACACCCATTGACCTGACAAAAGTCACCACGCCCAGTTATTTTGTTTCTACCCTTGAAGACCATATCGCGCCCTGGAAAAGCACCTATCTTGGCACAGCTCTGCTAGGCGGCCCGGTGCGCTTCGTGCTCGGCGGCTCGGGGCACATTGCCGGCATCGTCAATCCCCCGAGTGCCGGAAAGTACGGCTACTGGACGCATAACGAAAAACCCGGAGGAAAACGCGGCAGCAAGAAAAAGCCCTTGCCAGCCAATGCAGATGACTGGCTGAGCGCCGCCGAAAAGCATGAAGGCTCATGGTGGACCGACTGGCAAACCTGGATTACGCAACTGAACAACGAACAAGTGCCCGCCCGCAACCCAGCCAAAGGCAAACTCAAGGTGCTGGATGATGCGCCCGGCACCTATGCCAGACTGCGGCTTGACACCAAAAATAAGGAATAACCCGTTCGCGTGATTTTAGATTTATCCGCACAGACTGCTGGCGCATGCGCAAACCAACCCGCTGCCAGCGCCACCTGCAAACCCTTGCGGGTGGTGCTGGATACCAATGTATTGGTCTCGCTGTATGTTTTTGCGGACAGCCACTTTGCCCCGTTGCGCGATTGCATTGAAAGCGGCCTATGGTGCGCGCTCAGCAGCGACACCTGCCTGGCTGAATTCGAGCGGGTGCTGGCTTATCCACAATTTGGCCTGACATGCATCGCACAACAGGCCGCGTACGGTCACTATGTCCAGTACGTCAGCCTCGTGTCAGCATTGCCTACGCCAGAAAAAGCGGCCAGCACAGTGACTTTGCCGCACTGCACAGACCCTGATGACCAGAAATTTCTCGAAGCAGCACGAGATGGTTCAGCCGATTGGCTGGTGACCAGCGACAAGGCGCTGCTGGTGCTGGCGCGGCGGAATCGTCTCTGTACCCTGTTTCAAATACTCACCCCAGAGGCAGCGCTTACTACGCTTGCTACACTAGCCATGCGCTAAAAAGTCGGCGTTGGTGAAACGGCGGTTCGTTATAAAAAACGGCTCAGAAAATGCTGGCTAGCGCGATCAAGCTGCGTGCGATCGCGAATCAAAAACTGTAAACCATGACTGTCGGCAATGAGTAATCCATTCGGTTGGCCATCGAATTTCAACCGCCGAATATCATCTTCACTTTTCAGCGTGAGCGTCGTCGGGCCGCGATCTGTTTCCACCTGCCAGCGGCTAGGCGTGGCATAGGTCGACACCTTGTGGATAGCAAGAATTTCCGGCATGAAATCACGCTTTGACAAGGCTTCTTCGATCAACAGACGCGCAGACGGTGCGCACTCGGTAAGACTCGCCAGCCACCACAACTCGCGCCCGTGACGATCAACCAGAGCAATGCCCTCATCGGGCGAAGAAAGAGCAAAAGCCCGCACCGGCACCACGTCTTCATAAATTACCCCTGCGGGCGTGGTCAGCACTAACTGGCCAAACGCATTACGGGTCAACTGGTAGTCATTCATAGCTCATCTACCACCATTTCGTCGTCACGCCCTTCGAGTGCATCAAGCTGTTTGGTTTGCGCGGTATACAGCCGCCAGTAAGCGGCCTGCCGTGCCAGCAAGTCGTCATGCGGGCCGACTTCGACTATCTTGCCATGATCCATCACCACCAGCCGATCAGCCGTGCGCAAAGTGGACAACCGATGCGCGATGGCGATCGTGGTGCGGCCACGAATCAGGTTATCCAGCGCACTCTGAATTTCCAGCTCGGTTTCGGTATCCACGGCAGAAGTGGCCTCATCGAGAATCAGGATTTTCGGGTTGATCAGCAGCGCGCGAGCAATGGAAATACGCTGCCGTTCACCTCCCGAGAGCGCCTGACCGCGCTCGCCAACCAGCGAATCATAGCCATGTGGCAGCCGCAAAATAAACTCATGCGCATGTGCGGCACGCGCGGCAGCAACGATGTCCGTCCGTGACGCATTGGGTTTGCCGTAGGCGATGTTGTCAGCAATCGTGCCAAAAAAGAGAAACGGTTCCTGCAACACCAAACCGATATGCCGCCGATATTCTGCCACTGGCAGCGAACGAATATCCACGCCATCGATCAGAATCGCGCCTTCACTGACATCATAAAAACGGCAAATCAAATTCACCAGCGTGCTCTTCCCCGACCCGCTATGCCCCACCAAACCGATCATTTCGCCTGCGCGAATGTCCAGCGACACACCACCTAGCACACTGCGATTGCCGTAGCGAAAACCCACATCACGCACTGTAATATGGCCTGCTATTGTCGGCATATGCTGCGGGTGCGTAGGTTCAGGCACGCTCGAAACATGGTCGAGAATATCAAAAATGCGCTTTGCCCCCGCCGCTGCTTTTTGCGTTACCGAAACAATGCGGCTCATTGAGTCCAGGCGCCCGTAAAAACGGCTGATATAGGCGATAAATGCCGTGAGCACACCGACGGTAATCTGGTTTTTGGAGACCTGCCAGATACCAAAACCCCACACCACCAACAGGCCCAGTTCGGTTAGCAACCCAATCGAGGGCGAAAACAACGACCAGGTTTTATTTAACCGGTCATTTACCACCAGATTATGTGCATTGGCCTCGCGGAAGCGCTCACTTTCGCGCTTTTCCTGTGCGAAGGCTTTCACCACGCGCACACCGGGAATGGTGTCGGCCAGCACGGAAGTCACCTCAGACCAGACGCGGTCAATCTGCTCAAAGCCATAGCGCAGTCGGTTGCGCACCAGATGAATCATCCAGGCAATAAAAGGCAGCGGCAATAACGTCACCACCGCCAGCCACGGATTGATCGAAAACAAGACCAGCGCGGTCATGCCTATCATCAGCACATCGGTGGCGAAATCAAGCAGATGCAGCGAGAGAAAAACGCAGATGCGGTCAGATTCGCTGCCAATGCGCGACATCAAATCACCTGTACGTTTGGCGCCGAAATATTCCAGCGAGAGCTTGAGCAAATGCTCATACGTTGTCGTGCGTAAATCAGCGCCAATGCGTTCGGACACCAGCGCCAGAATATAGGTTTTGGCCCAGCTCATTGCCCAGGCAAAGATCGCCGCCAAACCTAGCCCGCCAAGATAGAGCGCAATTTTTTGCGGGTCAATCGGCACCCCATTCTGATAAGGAATAAGCACCTCATCCATCAGCGGCATAGTCAGATACGGCGGAATAAGCGTGGCTGCCGTACCGCCCAGCATCAATAAAAACCCGGCCAGCAACTGCCACCGGTAAGGCTGGGCAAAACGCCATAACCGCAATAGCGTTAGCGTTGATGGCGGGGCCTGCAAATTACGAGCACAGATCGGGCAGCCTGCTTGCCCAGGATTAAGCGGAGTCTGGCACGTGGGGCACAGCATATCGGGGCTAACTACCCGTGGGGTTCCACTGGTCAGGCTGGCAAGCTGGGAGGTAAAGGCATCAGCCAGTTGCTTGACACGCGTCGCGCACGCCAGCGTGTAGCGCCAATGTGCAATACGCCCATTGGCGTCGCTCAGCGACAGCGTGCCAATACCCGCATGGTCAAAGCGCTGCAAGCGAAGCGCCGCCTGTAATGACCAAGTCTGCCACTGTGTGCCCCCATCACTTGCCAGTAACCGCTCGCTGGTCAGCACCAGCAACCCGATGCCAAACTGGAGGGAGATCGTCAGATCCAGCTCAAGCCAGGCCAATAGGACTTCTTCGGGGCGCAATGTCGCCAGTACAGAAGCACGCCAAGTCGACGGGAGTTGATCAGAAAGCGTTGCAGACACCATCATGTTTTTAAAAAATCGCCGCAGAGCGTGGGGCAGAATCATACCGTGCTTATGGCAAATTGCAGCCTGTCATCCAATTGGCTCATCGTGCGTTAAGTAGTTCAAGCTCACGATGCACAGGAAATGCATCGTGTTTCTTTATCTGCTTTCCGCCTGACTTTTTCGTGTGTCGAGTAAAAACTCGGCGCTGGTAACATGGTGCTCGTCATATGAGCAATGCCAGAGCAAAACAGACGCATAACAAAAATCAACAAACAACACTCATCCGCCGGACAGCGAAAGGCACCTGATTCTGTGATCGAATTTCTTAACTTTATTGCCCTGCGCGGCCCTAATCTGTGGACTTATCGTCCTGTCATGGAAGCGTGGGTTGATATTGGCGTGCTGGAAGAGTCGCCCTCTAACACCCTGCCCGGCTTCAACGAGCGTCTGACCACCCTGCTGCCCACGCTGATTGAGCATCGCTGCAGCTATGGCGAACAGGGCGGATTTCTCAAGCGGCTGGAAGAGGGCACATGGCCCGCGCATATCCTCGAACACGTCACTCTTGAACTACAAAATCTGGCCGGCATGCCCGGTGGCTTTGGCAAGGCTCGCAGCACCTCGCAGCGTGGTGTGTACAAAGTGGCCGTGCGCAGCTGGCATGAAGACATCACTCGCCAGGCATTACTGTATGGTCGTGACCTGGTCATGGCGGCGATCAATGCCACCGCGTTTGATGTACCTGCCGCCGTGGCGCATCTCGCACACATGGCGGATCGCTTGCTGCTCGGCCCCAGCACCCAGGCCATCGTTGAAGCTGCTACCGCCAAACAACGGCGCATTCCGGCCATTCGTCTGAGTGAGGGGAATCTCGTGCAACTCGGCTATGGCATTCACGGCCGCCGCATCTGGACGGCTGAAACCGATACGACCTCCGCTATTGCTGAAAGCATCTCGCGTGACAAATCGCTTACCAACACGCTGCTCCGTTCCTGTGGCGTACCGGTGCCCGAAGGCAGTATTGTCAAAAGCGCCACCGAAGCCTGGGATGAGGCACAGGCGATGGGCTTGCCTGTAGTGCTTAAACCAGTCGATGGAAATCATGGCCGAGGCGTTTCGGTTGGCCTCTCGCACCATGAAGATATCGAGGCAGCCTTTGCTTTGGCGCAAGAAGCCGGCAGTGAAGTGCTGGTTGAACGCTTCATTCCCGG
>DATCQI010000126.1:0-29016 GCA_036569545.1 Rugosibacter sp.
GTCTTCCGCAATCGATCCAGTTCCGCCTTGAGCGCACTTGTGCAGACGAAAGTGACCTTGAGGGTCGCAGTCAGCTACCCAATTGAAGAGACGGTTTCTTCCAGTGAACCGGCTTCCGCTTCAGTGCGTGACGACAGATCAGCATTGCCGCTGACAACTTCCCTGGTTGCGATCAAAATCGTCTCCGCGCCGCAGCGTACCTGACCGGCGATGTGCGCCAGATTGTCGTTCATCTGCCCCAACGCATGGAACAATTGGCCGTACTCGTCGCGCGAAAGCGGCGTGATTTGTCCGGCCAGGTCGCCACCCGCAATACGCTTCGCAAATGCCAGCGCCTCCTCAATCGGCCGTAACGTGCTGCGGCGAAGCAGAAAGAAAATCAGTTCGAGCATCATGAAGCTCATCACGGTAAGCGCTGATGCCAGCGTTTTTGCAAACACTACTGCCGCAGCAACTTCCGGTCCGAATTTTTCCGAGTTGGAGAACACGATCGCCATATCAGGCTGTAACGCTTGCGCCAGCGGCACATCAAGCGCCGTGCCGGGCGCCGCCTGGATAATGTTGCGCATACACGTCAAATCTTGCATGTCTTTGCGTGCGATATCGAACATGCTGCCAAAGCCCACCACACGAAACGCCAATTCTTCGGGATAGAAAAATTCGGTATTGGAATGATTCGCCACCTCCATGGCATCATCGATATATTTCACTAAATCTGTACGACTCACCGTATCTGTAGTTCTGGCGCCTTGTAATGTCAGGCGGATTCAACTCTGAAGTGAAGCGACATTATGCGGCGAGTGTAACTCTCCATAAATATCTCGTGAGGGGTTCTGAAGCCGAGGTATTTTCGCGGTCGGTGATTCAAGCGGTGCATGGCCAGCGAGACATCCTTTTCCGTGATGGTGTTGAAGCGCATCTTCTTCGGAAAGAACTCCCGAATCAGGCTGTTCATGTTCTCGTTGGCACCTCGCTCCCAGGAAGCATAAGGATTCGCAAAGAAGAAGTCAGCATCAAGCCTTGCGGCGATCCATTCGTGCTGAGCAAACTCCTTGCCGTTATCCGTCGTCAGCGTATGGGTACAGTGCTTGAAAGGCGTCCGCAGGAAGGCCATCGCATCAGAGCCGTTCTGGGCGGTTTTTGCCGGAATGTGGGCTATCAGGGAACAGCGTGAAGTGCGCTCATTGAGGGTGACCAGCGCCTGCTGATCTCCTGCTCTGAGGATCAAGTCCACCTCCCAGGCGTCAAAGCGGCCTCGCTCGACGACGATGGGGGGACGTTGGTCGATCAATACTTGATTGGGAATGACATCCCGCCGTTCGCGGCCCGTGTGCCGTTTTCGATGGATATTCTGACCCCACAAGGCGCGGTCCAAGGTACCACCAGCGTGCTTGTCGGCATAGATGTGCTGATAGATGGCTTAATGACTGACGGCGGGTTGTTGCTTGGCCTTGAGGTAGCCTGAGTCCAGATACGGATTCAAAATTTGTTCAGGGCTCCAGGTGGCTGTCAGTTTCTCATCCACGACCGCCCAAGTGCCAGCGGCGATGCGGGGCGAGCATAAAATAACCGGCGTAATAGCGATCCGCAAGCACGATGTCTCCGCTATTCATGCCTGCACCCATGTGCCATAACATGGAAGTCTCCCCTCTCTTTTTGCCTTCACACGGCCCCAGTGCCCACTCCAGAATGGCGTCGCAACTGAGGGGGATGAAGCCGACCATGCGCACCATCGGAAAACTCACCCCCGGCTTCTGTTGTACGACTTGTGAATATACCTGTTGATTCGCCGCCGTCTCCGGCATTGGCATCGTGACCCCGTCAATCAGCTTGACTTCGACACCCGCAGCGTAACGTCTTGAGGCTCCCAGCCCACCTTTATCTCAATGTTCTTTAGGGTCTTTATCTTCGTTAATCTGTCTCAATCTTCAAATTTTCTCGTACCCAATATGCTTAATGTAGTGCCATTAGGTCATATGATCTTTTTGTAATGTCAACGGAATAAGCATATTCAAATTTCCTAGGCTAAGGGGAGATGCCAAAATCTCAGAGAATACGCAGCATAAGATTCAGGATGCGGCGTGTCATCTTGCCATACGGCGGGAAGAAGATACGTGCTACAGGAATGTAAGTACGTACCACCGCGCGTTCATGCGAGAAAGTTTTGAATCCAAAATGTCCATGGGCATTGCCCATTCCGGAATTATTGACTCCCCCGAAGGGCAAGTGGCCATGTAAATACTGCACCACACAATTATTAATGCAACTACCGCCGGCGCTAGTATTATTCAGCACCTGGTTGATGCGTGAGGCCTTGTTTCCCCAAATATAGAGCGCCAGAGGCTTGGGTTGTGCGTTGATTTGATCAATGACGCCATCCAAGTCGTTAAACTCGACAAGAGGTAGTAGTGGGCCGAAGATTTCCTCTTGCTGTATTTTTGCGTCAAGTGGCACCGAATCGAGTAGTGTTGGCTGAATAAAGCAGTCCTTATGCCGGACTTCACCTCCATAAATTACACGAGCACCATGTGATTTGGCGTCTTCGAGCAACCCCTGAACACGCTGCGTGTGACGGGAATTAACCACACGTGCAAGCATCGGACTATTTAGTTGATCTTCTGCCGTTTCGCCATATGCCGTCTGCAGCGCCTTGATGCATTCCAGGGTGAACTCATCCTTGATACTCGTATGGATATACACATGATCGGGGGCGATACAGGTCTGGCCATTGTTTGTAAATTTTCCCCAGATGGTTGTTTGGGCCGCCAGACGAACATCGGCGCCAACATCAATGATCGTCGGCGACTTTCCTCCCAGTTCCAGTGTTACTGAGGTCAGATGCTTGGCGGCGGCGGTCATGACCACTTTGCCAACGGCAGGTGAACCGGTGAAGAAAATATGGTCAAACGGTTGCTCGAGCAAAAACGTGGAAAGCACGGCTTCGCCTTGGAACAGGGAAACTTCGCTTTCCAGAAATACATTGTGAACGATCTCGGCCATGAGAGCGGAAAGATGCGGCGTCAATTCCGAAGGCTTGATAATTGCCGTATTGCCAGCTGCAAGGCATGATACCAGAGGTCCGAACGTAAGGTTAACAGGGTAGTTCCATGGGGATATGATCAGGCATCGTCCCTTCGGCTCGTATTTGATCCAGCTTCGGGTACCGAGCATCATTCTGGTTGGCATGACGTGCTTCGGCTTCATCCACTTTCCAAGATTTCGCATCGCATCGCGGGCCTCGCTAATGACGGGCATAATTTCGGTGAGGTCAACCTCTTCGGGAGGTTTGCGAAAATCCTTGAACCCGGCTTCCTGAATACGAGAGCGGTAATCCAAGACTGCGTCATGTAGTCTCCGAATACGCATGCTACGATCTTTCGTGGTGGAACTACGCCAGCGCAGAGCTGTTTCATACTGTGCGTCAAAGATGCGTGTGATTTCTCTATGCATGTTATCCATAGTGTCGTTCAGAATGTGTGCAGGAATGGTTGACATTATTTCTTTCCTCCTTTTTTGATATTGGCAGCATCGGCCAATATCATTTCCGCCGCTTTTTCTCCAATCACCATGCTAGGGGCGTTGGTGTTACCGCCAATAAGTGTCGGCATGATGGAAGCATCTGCTATCCGCAAGCCTTCAAGGCCGTGAACACGTAGCCGCTCGTCCACAACGGCCATTGGGTCGCTGCCCATCTTGCAACTGCCTACCGGGTGGTAGATCGTTTCTGCATGCTGCCGAATGTATGCGAGAATTTGCTCGTCTGTCACTACCTCTTTCCCGGGTGCAACTTCGCCGCCGTTGTGTACGCGGAAAGGCTCTCCATCGAGGATACGGCGAGCAACCCGAACCGCCTGAATCATCGTTTCCCGATCCTGGGAGTGGCTAAGATAGTTTGCATGAATGCGAGGCGGGTCATTCGGGTTTGCGCTACGCAGCCCAATATGCCCACGACTCTTTGGGCGCAGTTGACAAACATGCAGTGTATATCCATACCCTAGCATTGGCTTGCGTCCATGATCCTTCAAATAAGTGGGTAGGAAATGGAATTGCACATCGGGTCTATCCAGGACGGAGTCAGTTTTTGCGAAGCCGCCCGACTCCGCAAGATTGCTGGTTAATAAGCCACGTTTCCTGACGATGTAATTGAAAAGTGCCCCGACTGCGCGAGGCAGAAATGAAAGTGCAACTCCAACTGACTGTTTGCTGCTGTTACGGCACATAACCGTCACGTCGAGATGATCTTGTAAATTATGGCCGACCCCCGGTAGTTCATACACTAACGGAATATTGTGTCGTGCAAGCTCTAGACGGGGGCCCACACCAGAAAGCATCAACAGTTGTGGCGAGTTGACTGCCCCGCCGCTAAGAATGATTTCCTTCCCGGCAAGAACTATGCTTTTGACTCTATTCCTCAGAAAATGGACGGCAGTCGCACGTTTTCCCTCGAACTCAATATGCGTCACCAAGGCATTGGTGATCACCTTGAGATTCGGGCGGGAGCGAATAGGTGCTAAAAATGCCTGTGCCGTGCTCCAGCGCCGCCCATGCTTTTGTGTGACCTCGTGGAACCCAAGTCCTTCACGCTGCGGCCCATTATTAAAATCATTATTACGTGGAATGCCTACCGCGACACCCGCGTCGATAAACACTTTGCTCAGGGCGTTGTAGTCTCTCAATGGGGCTACATTCAGCGGCCCGCCAACTCCATGGTAATCGGTAGCGCCCGCCTCTCGGTTCTCATGCCGCTTGAATAGTGGAAGCAAATCTGCCCAACTCCATCCATGATTTCCCAGTGCCGCCCATTCGTCGTAATCGGCGCCGTCTCCGCGCATGTAAACCATGGCATTGATCGAGCTACTTCCTCCCAAGGCCTTGCCACGCGGCCAATACAGGCGACGATTATTCAGCTCCAACTCGGGTTCGGTATCAAAGTACCAGTTGTATTTTTTTGTTTGAAGAAGAAGGGCAATTCCTATTGGGATATGAATGGCTGGACTGCGATCTTCAAAACCGGCTTCAAGCAAACACACGCTGATGTCTGGATTAGCACTAAGTCGGTTCGCCAGAACGCACCCCGCTGATCCGGCCCCCACAATAATGTAATCAAATATATTGTCGTCCATATATATTTTCTCCTTATTTTTTATGTTGTCGTTCTACGATTTTTCCTGCATTTTCATAATCTGGCGTTGACGAGATGGCTGCGATCTAAAAATTTATCGAAGTGGACCTGCGAAGAATTCATGCCACCACGGGAAAGTTCCTCTATGCAAGAATCAATCATCGTCGGGGGGCCGCACAGGTATGCTTGATGTTGCGCGATCCGTTCGCCCACCACGACTTGCAAGTGATCTGTGATCAATCCTCGTAGCCCTTGCCAGGTACTGTTCTCCGGCTCGGCAGACAAAATGGGCGCGAACTCAAAGCGTCCAATCCAGTGACGTCGAATCTGCTCGATTTCATCTAGGCAATAGAGGTCGTCCTGGGTGCGGGCTCCGAAAAAGAACACCACGTCGCGGGTAGACTTCTTATCCTGATGGGCTTGCTCCAGGATCGCCTTAATAGGGGCAAACCCACTGCCTCCGGCAATACAGATAATCGGCTGTGTTCCAGGACGCAGATAGAAATCGCTGTAGGGCCCGCGAATGACCAATTTCGTTCCAGCTTTGGCCCGGTTAAAAAGCCACTCGGTAAAGGCGCCGCCGGGAACTTTTCGAATAAAAAAGTCAAGCTGATCCGCCTGACCATCCTGATCAGGAGCGCATGCAAAGGAGTAGCTGCGGCTTTCGCTAGCGCCTGGCTTTATCTCAGCGGGAATGATGATTTCAGCATACTGTCCCGCCGTGTAACCCATCGGTTGGTCAAGCCCCATCTCCACATGCAAGATGTCGTGAGTGAGGGGCTTTAGGGCGGTGATCGTGCCTGAAATTTCAATGATGGGGTGCTCAGGCCGCCCCCTTTCCAAGGTAACTTCCACGACCACGTCAGATTTAGGAATGCTTTGACAGGCGAGGATGTAGTTTTCCTTGATTTCCTCTGCCGACAGCAAGTAGCTTTTGTCGGTCAGTTCCTTGACTTTGCCTTCTACGAGGCGACATTTGCACTCGCCGCAACCGCCAGCTCGACAGTTATAAGGAAACGGCACTCCCTGATTAAGGGCAGCCTGCAACAGGGTCTCTTTCGAAGAAACGCGAATTTCAGTGTCTGCGGGGGTAATCCGGAAATTGTATTCTGATTGGGTGCGACGAAATAGACGATTCAGCACGACTTAATTCCTCATGGAAGATAAAAATAAGATGACTTGTGCCGCGATGTACTCGCCACCGGCCGTTTATTCTGCGTAAGAGGAGAATCTTTCTCGCATCAGTTTCTTGTTCAACTTGCCGACGCTCGTTTTCTCGAGGGCCTCAACCACTTTGATCTGATCAGGAATAGCGTAGTGGGAAATGACACCCTGATCTGCGTAGGGTTGCATGTGGCTATGTATCGATTCGAGCGTTACCTGATCCCGGCATCCTGGCTTCGGCACTATAAATGGAACTGGCCGTTCTCCCCATTTGTCATCAGGCACTCCAATGACTGCCACTTCGGCGATCGCTGAATGAAGAGAAACAATGTATTCGATCTGCAAGGAAGAAACCCACTCGCCACCAGACTTGATAACATCCTTGATACGGTCGGCTACCTGCAAATAGCCCTGAGAGTCGATGTGCCCAATATCCTGTGTGTGTAGCCAACCACCCTCCCACAGTATTCTGGAAGCTTCTTGATCACCTCGATAGGCTTGTGTCAGCCATGGGGCCCTTACCACTATTTCACCGGTACTCACGCCATCACGAGAAATGTCCTGCCCTTTTACGTCGATCACGCGCAGATGAACCAATGGGATCTGTCGTCCCGCTTTTGTGCGGATGCCAATGTCCTGTTCGGGATCAAGATCTGTCATCTCAGGCGTCAACTGGGAGAGCGTGAGAATCGGGCAGGTCTCCGACATTCCATAGCCGGTGAAAATGTCGATACCCCGAGCTTGTGCCTCGCGACACAATCCTGCTGTTAATGCCGCCCCCCCAACGACCATCTTCAAGCGTGAAAAGTCAGTTGTTGCAGCATTTGACGCTTGCAATACGAGCTGAAGAACAGTCGGCACACAGTGTGTAAAGGTGACGCTTTCTTTGTTAATCAGATCAACTATCATGTTCGGCTGGTATCGGCCTGGATAAACTTGCTTGACCCCCATCATCGTTGCTACATACGGGATTCCCCAGGCATGAACATGGAACATCGGAGTTAGCGGCATGTAAACATCGCTACTGCCGAAACGCTGTCCTTGTGCAGCTGCTGCAAGTGCCCCCGATGTAGCAAGAGTATGTAGAACAATTTGACGATGGCTAAATTGGACCCCTTTGGGCTTTCCTGTGGTGCCTGTCGTGTAAAAAGTCGTGGCGCGGATATTTTCGTCGAAGTCTGGAAATTCAAAAATCTGTTTGGCGGTGCTGAGCAAACACTCATATTCGTCATAAAAATCGGCTGGCAAGGCAGTATCATCATCGCGCAGCAGAATGACCCGCCTCAGCTTTGGCAATTGCTTGCGTATCTGATCGAGTAGCGGGAGAAAGTCAGCATGTACAAGTAACGTCTCTGCACCGCAATGGTCGAGGCAATAGCTAATTTGTTCAGGCGATAGTCGGATATTGGCCGTCATCAACGTCGCGCCTATCAGTGGAATCGCAAAATAGCATTCAAGATAGCGATGGCTATCCCATTCCATTACCGCCACGGTATCGCCATGTTTCACCCCTAGCGCCATGAGCGCACTACCCAAACGGCGAATTCGTTCATCTAGTTGTCGATAAGTCTGTCGATAACTTCCTCGGTAAACGATCTCCTGTTCGGGGGCGTTGGCTAAAGGGGTAGCAAGCAATTGCTTGATCAGCAGGGGGTATGCGTAGGCCGAGTCGGCTCGCTCGATAACACTGTTCATGTATTTCTCCACTTTAGCTTTGGGGCATCAACAGAAATCGGTCTGATCGTCCCAAGGGAATCCATCTGCTGCTTTCTGGGCAAAGGCCGTCATCAGAATGTGCGCACAGGGTTAGCACTCAACGACGTGACCACCCGGTCTTTGCCCCATACAGCCGGACTGGCTATTAGTCTTTGTGCAAGCCAGCAAGAGCGACCGGACAGCCGCAAAAAAGGATTACGGCGTTCGTATAAATGGTCGCTCTACATGTCGGTGTTAACTGCTTTAGAACCGATAGCCCAAACCAATGCCAAGGACGAGCGGATCTACCTTTTCGCGAGTAAATTTAGTACCACCAACATTCAGATCGGTGCGAACCTGAATTTTCTTGGCATCAAAGTTGAGATAAAGCTGCTTGTTTAGTTTTATGTCGACACCCGCCTGAAGCGCCGCTCCCACACTATTTTTGTCGATGTTAATATCAGCCCCAGCGACAGATGACCGAAGCCGATAAGACGTAACGTGAGTGTAATTGATGCCCAATCCAACATATGGGCGGATAAAACCATCTGGAAGAAAATGGTACTGAAGTATTACAGTGGGTGCCAAATACTTGAGTTGACCAATGTTCTCCTCCATAAGCGGTCCCTTCGCAATACCAACGTTGTGGCGAATCTCTCCCCCCAGAAGCACTTCCGCTGCAATGTTTGAGGAAAAGAAATAGCTGATGTCGATTTCAGGTACTACTTCGTTTGAGATTTTTATAAAATTCTCGGGAACGATGGCGGAAATAGCTGGAACAGGACCAAAGTTGCTGGTATTAAGCGTATTGCCATTGCCTGCATCGGATTTGTTGTCCGGCGCCACTTTGATAGCCCGTACTCGAACCATCCAGTTACCCTCACCGGCATAGGCACTGGCAGGCAAAATGGAGAACAATACGGCAACAACAGTCAAGCATACCGAGCATCTGTTAAAAATATTCATTGGAATTCCTTATTAATGATACGGTTATGGCATCGCGATGGGGGCCTTTTTTGTGCCCCCATCCAACCCGGTATAAAGTCTTGGAACCTTCTTGTTAGGCAACCACTGCTCCAAGAATTTTCAGTCCACGCATCCCGCTTGCTTTACTCACTTCTAGCGCAAGTTTTCGCTCTTCTGGTGTGGCATGTTTTTCATCCCATTCATTTAGTCCAGGTAGCATAGATTTCTTGAAAAAGGGAGGCACTAAGCTAATCATAATCATGGTTAGATAGCCATAGGGCAGCATAGGTGCGTTGCGGTAATCTCGTAGCATCCAGTATGGCGCTTCGGCCTCGGCGTGATGATGTGAGTGGCGAGCTAAGCTGTAAAGCACAGCAGAGCTTACCCAGTGATTGGAATTCCAGGAGTGGTGTGGCTGTACTGGCTGACCAGAAACACGTACGAGACCATAGTGCTCGAAATAGTTGACAAGCTCTAGGTACTGCTTGCCTACCAAGGCAACGATCGCCCAAAACCAAACACCTGACCAACCAGCAATGAAAAATGCGGCGACAAACAACGCGATATTTTCAAGATTACCACGCATGAAGGGGCTAGCAAGCGGATTCCAGATAGACTTGCCAAGCTTCGCCAGGCGCGCCATCTCCAACTGATAAGCGTGGACATAGCTTATGACTGTGGAGCGGAGTGTGAATCGGTAGAAGCTTTCACCACGCCGGGCAGTGGCGGGATCGGCCGGGGTGGCAACTCGAACATGATGACCATACACATGTTCAATGGCAAAGGACGTATCCGCAGTAAAAGCCAACATCCACCGTCCCACAAACATATCGAAAGGACTCGCTGTCCGATGCGTAAGCTCATGTCCGGTATTAGTACCTCCAAGAGCATTCAGTAGCGTCACTGATGCAACTCCACCAACCCACATCCACCAATGAGTAGTCGCCTCTCGCGCAGCGAACATATCGATTCCAGAGTATTCCCGAACCCAGGCACCAACACCACCGATATCACCGCTACCGAACATCCACACAAGAACAAAATTCACCACAACAAGGAGTGGTAACTGCACATAAAGTGGCAGATTCAACAAGAAAGGATGCTTCAACCCCGTTGAGTCAGAAAGATCACGCGGAAGAATCGCATCACCTATGACAAACATACCTAGCATTGCAATAAAAGGTACGCCCAACCAAATACCACCTTTCATGAAAGCCAATGTAGTTAAAACAAAACATGCTGGCATAAGCCAACCTTTTAGATATTTCGACATAATTTATCTCCTCTTTATAAATTTATAAATAGCGCAAATCACCGACCAACTTCCTGTAGTTATTCACGAGCATCGGTTTTTGTGCTTACATTGAATTTTGTAATTCATCTAGATTAAATTCACCTACCGAAAGATAGGCTCGGAGAGAATATGGAAGATGAAGTAATTCGCTATATCGGTAGCCTTGTTTCCCGGTAATAACGTAAAGGAGCCTACTTCCAGGATGAATGAAGTTCTGACCGCTGAAGATCATCGAGATGAAATGCCAGCACGTCAGGCGGCGGGAATAAATCCGAAACGTGTCAGTATCTTGCGTTTCGTTAAGTGAAAGTGCTTCATAGCGGGTGGTAGAGTTTCGGTAATGCGCGTTCCGTTGAGCATGAAAAATAATGTGCGCAAATATGGTGATGGGATGTTTGTAGCCAAGCTGAATGTTGAGCGACTGGATTTTGGACTTGAAGGGACTCATCCCAGTGTAGTATCGTAGGTCTCTATAACAAGTTATGCGTTCCATCTCCCCAGTAAGGACACTACGGCTGATGAGCAGTTTCAAGCCAACAAAACAGACCGTTATTTTTTCGGAACCGTCGGCACACGTATCGTCCATCGTGGCAAGGAGGACGGTGGCACCGTTTTCGCCGCAGGACCGGATCGTGGCGATCATCGCACCCCAAGGATACGGCAAGACGACGTTGGCTGCCGACTGGTTCATCAATTGTCGCGAGAGTGCAGATCCGGTGTGGATTAGCCTCGATACATCCTGGCGTGATCCGGTGCACTTTGTTCACTCTTTGTTGAAGGCCCTCGGACGACATTCGGAGACCGTTGAGATGAACCCCATGGACGCAATGTCCAGGGTCGAGAGCGGTTTGATGGATGTGCTCCAGGAGTTGCAACATCGTGATCGTCCTCTCGTGTTGTACTTTGACGACATTCACGTGTTGCGCGGCACAGAAAGCAGTATTGTTCTCAGTCGTCTGCTTATGGTAGCCACAGAGCACTTAAGATTCGTTATTTGTGGCCGGGACGGTACTGAACTCGATCTGGCTGCGCTGACCGCACGTGGGGTAATACGTTGGGTGACGCAACGCGACCTGAAGCTCGGCGCACAAAATGTACGGGAATTGGCGCAGTTGCGTGGAGTATCGATTAGCAATGAGGAGACTGATCGGATCCTCAGCATCACTGAAGGTTGGCCGGCTTTGGTTCAGCTTGCGCTTGCTAGTGGTCAAGGCTTCCAGGAGGTGGTCGAGGGCGACGACGCGCTAATGGGGCGTTTTGTTTACGAGAGATTCCTCATGGGACTGTCACCATCACGAAGATATGCCATTTTCACGATGGCAACTGTCGGCGAATTCACGTCGGCATTATTGGAGACACTCGACGTGAGTGATGCGGCCGAAGCGATCACCGATGGTATTCAATTGGGGATCGTGCAGCGTCGTGGGCGTATCGCGGGCTCACCAATTTATATATTACATTCTTTGGTTGAAGAGTACGCGCTGATGCAATTTATTGTGAGTAACGGGGCCAGTGCCCATGCGCTGCGCACGCGGTGCGCGCGATGGTGGCATGCTCAGGGCGAGAGCTATCGAGCGATCCGCACTGCGCTGGAAGGCGAAGATGCGAGTCTCGCCCTGACTTACCTGGGCGGTTATGCGCGTCAGCTTGTCCAAGTCGAGGGCCGACACGATACATTCCTGGACATGGTGGCGCAATTGGAGTCACGCGGTGTAGACATCGGTGGCGATCTCATGCTCCAGGCAGCATGGGCGATGGTGTTCTTGCGTCGCTACACCGAAGCCGCGTCCTGGCTGATTCGCATCGAGCGGGATTGCGGCAAGCGGCGCTCGGCCATCGCACGCTCTAATCTGCACACGACCGTCCTTCAACGGGGCGTTATCGCAGGCCTTCGTGATGACGAGGCCAATGCCGAGGTCTTTGTACGCAAATGGCTGGCCGGTGCACCCGATCCAGATCCGTTCCACTACGGTGCTGCACAAACGGTGCTTGCCTATGCGCACAAATGCAATGGCCGTTTCGCCGAAGCCGCCCAATCTTTGCGCGATGCGCAAGTAAAGTTCGAGGACGTGCCTTCGCCTTACGGCCTGATGTGGGTGAGAGTGATTTCGGCCGCGTCACTGCTCAAGGCGGGACGTCATCGAGATGCGCTGGCGGACATCGGCTCGGCGTTGACCGACGCACCGGCATTTGTCCCCGGGGCCGCGGGCCTGGCGTCCATGTTGCATGCGATTCGGGCGTTGCTGTTGTATGAACGCAATCTGTGTACCGAGTCCATGGTGGAAGTGGAAACGGCGCTGCCGCTACTGTCACATCAGGGCATCGTGGACGCCTTGATCGCGGGTTACGTAGCCGCGTCGCGCCTGCAGGCAGCACGAGGGGACCCCTCTGGTGCACTTGATATTGCGGCGGAAGGTGAACGAGTGGGACTAATTCGAGGCTTTGCGCGTCTGCAGCTCACGATGGTGGCTGAGCGTGCGTTGCTGCTACTACGCGCCGGTGATGTCGAGGCGGCAAGGCAAATGGCGCACGACTATGATCTGCTCCCTCGAGACCCGCAGACCAACCTGCACAGGGACAAAGCCGAGCGCCTCTGGGCGCGTCTCGATATTGCACAGAGGCGCCCTGACCTCGCCTTGCAATGGGCTGATGCGGGAATATTCAGGGCAAGGCGCAGCCAGCAGTTGTTTAAATTAGCCGAGCTGCTGATGCTGCGCTCCTTGGCGTTGACGCAAATCGGGGACGGTGAAGCGGCGCACGAAGCACTGATGGAAAGCCTGCGCTTTGCTGCATCGAACGGCTATATGCGCCTGTATTTGGACGAAGGTCCCGACTTGGGGGTTCTCCTGCGCCTCGTGGTCAGCAAGCAGCAGAGCCCGACCCCCGCGCTGTCCCATGCGCGCGCACTGCTGGTTGCTGTCGGCACTTCACACAAGTCTAAGAGTGCAGTGTCACCGTCCCTTCAGGACCATCCGACCGAGCGCGAACTGCAGATCCTTCGGCTGTCGGCCGAGGGACTTTCCAATAACGAAGTGGCGGGGAGGCTCATGCTGACTGAGGGCACGGTCAAGTGGTACTTGCACAATCTGTATGCCAAGCTTGGGGTGCGAAACCGGATTAGCGCGTTGCGCGAAGCTCGCGTTCGGAGCTGGTTGTGAGTTCTTTGGGCGTTTAAGGCTAGGATTTCGAAAATACCATACTTGCGATATTGTCAATGTCTACTCTGGATCGGTAGGGCACTTGCATGAAGCCTTTCTAACGTCCATTGCGACATGCGCCACCCCTGACCATAAAAAACTATAGGATGGGTGATGGCGGTTGTAGGCTGCGCGTACCGCGTTTGCCGGCACATGTGCCAGGCAGTGCTCGATCACGTCGATGTTCAATACCGGTGCTATTAAAATAGGTACTGAACGATGCCCGCATGCCATGCATGCTTACCTACACCGCTGAGTCCCAACCGCTCCATCAAGACATTCAAGCTGCGGTTGGCCATCGGCCGGCACAGGGCCACTCGGTTCGGGAACAGATATTCTCTGTCTGCTGGCACGAGGGCACGCAGACAGGTGAGTAACGCTACTGCCTGCGGGGGCAGTGGAACCCAATGTGCACGTTTTGGCTTCATCCGTGTAGCCCGAGTTTCCCACTGGGTACCTTTCATATCCACTTCATCCCACCGGCCTTCGATGACTTCAACCTTGCGGCAGACAGTCAGAAACGCCAATAACATGGCGATGCGCGTTTCCTCGTTAATCCTGCATGTGTTATCCAACGTCCGCAGAAAATCGCCGATCTGCTTGTCGGCCAGGGCTGGGTGGTTTTTCTAGTTGCGTTTCTTCATTACGCGCGGGTGGTACTGGTTGTTCTCGATCTGGCCAGAATCGATGGCGTACTCGAGCACGCTCCACAAGTGATTGCGCAGATTGCGCCCCACTTCGGACACACGTTGCTCGACGCCTTTGAGCAGCGTGGTGAGTTCCAAACGCGTGATGCTGCCGATCTGGCGACTCTTGAGTTTTGGCAGCAGATCGTTGTCGATTTCGCGCTTGCGCTGCCTCACCGTGGATGGCTGCAGGTCCGCCGCCGTTGCTGCATTCCAATTCGCCACGACGGTGGTGGATACCCCGTTGACGCGCTCCAATTGATCCTCGTCTGGACGATCTTCTAGTCGCGTCGGGCTTGTATGGGATTGATACCCAGGACTACAAGCTTCCGGGCATCGGTGTGCAGTCCGCGGCTTCTGCAAGACCAATCTCGGGAAAGGCGCCTAGCACCTGCACTCCCTCTTGCCGAGGACGCGGAACTTGTAGTGCCACAGCTTAGAGCCGTTGGCTGAACAAGAAGATACAGCCCACCGCTGTCGGTCAGCTTATAGGCGCACGCTTCTGGTTTGGCGGATCTAACCTTTAGTGTGGACAGCCTAGCTGGGGATATCATTGAATTGATACTCCCAATCGATCAAGAGTCCAAGAAGTTTCTATAAACGGGATGAGACAACATGAGACTCTAGTTATTGAAAATATTGATATGTTATGTGTTTTTGATAAATTATAAGATCGCTTGAAACATCCATGCATACTTCAGACAGCCATTTTCATGACATCAGTACCCGTTTAAAATTCAGGTTTATGGCGATGGAGATGGCGCATTTTTTAGCGCATTGGCCAGACGCACATAGTCGCCCACAGCAAGCTCTTCTGCGCGTGCTGTCGGCGAGATGCCCAGTGCGGCTAACCCCGCTTCATTGATAAAGCCACGCAAGGTGTTGCGCAACATTTTGCGTCGCTGGCCAAAAGCGGCGGCAACGATGCGCGCGAAGAGTGCTTCATCTTTTGCCGTGTCATTTTCAGCATCTTGCGCCGTGTCACCATCCGCTACGGCGAGGAGAGCGTTTTTTGCTCGACCGCCTTGTAGCGTAGTGGCTTCACCAGCTCCGACTTTTTTCTTATCACGAGGAATCAAGCGCACAATGGCCGATATCACCTTAGGTGGCGGCTCAAAAGCATCCGGCGGCACAGTGAACAAGCATTCCATGTGATAGTGGTATTGCAACATGACCGATAAACGGCCAAAGTCGCTGCTGCCAGGTTCTGCCACCATGCGATCCACCACTTCTTTTTGCAGCATGAAGTGCATGTCATGCACCACCGGAGCGCTTTCGCTCAGGTGAAACAGCAGGGGGCTGGAAATGTTGTACGGCAGATTGCCCACGATCTTCAATGGCCCGGCGCGCTTGAGCGCAGAAAAATCAAAGGCAAGTGCATCCCCTTCGTGCACAGTGAGCCGCTCGGCAGACCAGCGTTGGCGCAAGCGCGCAATCAAGTCACGATCAATTTCCACCACCTGCAGATGATCAATGCGCGCAAGTAATGGCTCGGTCAACGCCCCCAGGCCGGGGCCAATTTCAACCACCGTTTCACCCGCGCGCGGCGCAATCGCATCGACAATCTCCTGAATGATGGCAGGCGACACCAGAAAATTCTGGCCAAACCGTTTGCGCGCAACATGGCCGCGCAACTGGCTTGATTTTTTATTTTCCGATTTAGCCATGTCAGATACGTCTATGCGCCATATCGATGGCGGCATCCACAGCAGCAAACAAGCTGTTGGCTGAGGCCTTGCCTGTCCCCGCCAGATCAAAGGCTGTGCCGTGGTCAACCGAAGTACGAATAATCGGCAGCCCCAGGGTGACATTGACACCTTCGTCAAACGCCGCGTACTTGAGCACGGCCAAGCCTTGATCATGATACATCGCGAGTTGCGCATCAGACCCGGCAAGTACATTTTTGGTAAATAAAGTATCCGCCGGTAGCGGGCCGATAAGTTGCATGCCTTCTTTCCGCAGCCGATTCAGCACCGGGATAATGACATCAATTTCTTCGCGGCCCATATGCCCGCCCTCGCCCGCATGGGGGTTTAAGCCGGCGACCAGAATGCGCGGCTGAATGACGCCGAACTTGCTCTGCAGATCGTTATGCAAAATACGCAGCGTTGCTTCCAGACTGGCTTGTGTAATAGCCGCTGGCACATCATCGAGTGCCAAGTGAGTCGTTGCCAACGCCACCCGCAACCCGGCTCCCGCCAACAGCATCACGACATGCGACGTACCTGTGTGTTCTGCCAGATATTCGGTATGCCCGGTAAATGAAATTCCTGCGTCGTTGATGATGCCCTTATGCACGGGAGCCGTCACCATGGCCGAAAATTCGCCCGCGATGCAACCCGCTAGCGCCCTGTCCAGCAGTTGCAGCACATAGCGTGCATTAGCCACAGCCGGCTGCCCGGCAACCGCCGGGGTGGCTAGTGGCAGATGCAGAATATCGAGGACACCGATATCCAGCCCAAGCATGTGCGCACGGCCGGCTAATAAATCTTTGTCACCGAGTACCATCAGAGGCACGGGCCACGAGCGCGAGGCAAGCTGCAAGCAGAGCTCCGGCCCGATACCCGCAGGCTCGCCCGAGGTAACGACTATTGGCTTAAAAGTCTTCGAGCCGGTCTTCAACATAGGCGCGGTCTCGCAGTTGCCGAACCCAATCCTGATACACCTCGTCGGCTTTGCGTTCGCGCAACACTTGACGTGCAATCATGCGCTGACGCTCGATGCTCACTTCGCCTGTGCGCCGCTCCAGCACCTGAATCAAGTGAAAGCCAAAGGGGGACTGTACGGGCGCACTGATCTGATTAATTTTCAGGGCATCCATGGCCGCTTCAAACTCGGGAACAGTATCTCCTGCGTACAACCAACCTAAATCGCCGCCTTTGGAAGCAGATAAATCATTTGAATACTGACGCGCCAGCTCAGCAAAATCAGCACCGTTATCCAGCCGCTCTTTAAGCATTGCTATTTTGTGCTCAGCCTCTGCCACAGACACCAGCTCATTCACCTTGATCAAGATATGCCGCACATGCGTTTGTTTGGCGGCCATAGCCAGCGGATTAATCTCGCCAGAGTGCTTTTCCGTCAGTTTGATGATGTGAAAGCCCGCAGGGCTGCGTAGAACTTCACTCACCTCGCCAGGCTGCAGTTTTTTTATGGCGTCCGCATACAGGGTTGGCAGACGATCCAGCGGACGCAGTCCTAGAGAGCCCCCTTTGAGTCCATCAGGTGCTTCAGAAACGCTGGCGGCAACCTTGGCAAAATCTTCGCCACGACGAATCTGATCCAATGCCGATTGCGCACGCGCGCCAATTCGCATCAACTGATCCGGCGTAGGGTTTTCCGGGAGACGCAACACGATGTGTGAAATATTGACCTCAACGTTGTCACTTTTAGCGCCACTGTCGGGGTTGTTGAGGTAGTTCTCAATTTCGCCATCTGATATGGAAACGCGGCGGGCCACTTCCCGCTCTCGCAATCGTGCCAGCGTGATTTCACTGCGTATCTCTTCACGAAACTTACTCCAGCTGATATTGTCTTTTTCAAGTGCCGCACGAAAATCAGTCAAGGTTAATTTATTGCTTTTAGCAATACGCTGGATGGATTCTTCCAGCTCTCTATCTGTCACACTGATCCCACTTTCTTTCGCTTCTTGCAACTGTACCTGATCAGAAATCATGCGATCGAGCATCTGCCGCTCAATCACATTCTTCGGTGGTAGCGGCACATTTTGCTCGCGCATCTGACGTTCAATGCTGGCCAGACGGCTTTGCAGTTCTTGCATAGTAATGACTTCATCATTAACAACTGCCACGATACGGTCGACTTCCACCGGACTGGTTGATCGCGCATAAACAGGCAGGGGCAACTGTAGTGCGACAATGAGGATAAGAAAAACAACGAATGGGGAACGAATATTCATAGAATAAGAAGGGTACTCAACTTCTGGGGTCAGGGAGAAAAAGAATCTTCAGGCGAATCCGTGTTTCGATTGATGACGCCGTAACCCGGGACCGCGCGTTTCAACAATTCCAGCGGATTAGAGCCAAGCCGTGCAAAATCGTTCAATTCCAGTTGGAAAAAGAGCGATGAATTTACCTGCTGCGTTTGAGTTGCCAGCCGTTGTACAACCACCCGACCAACCCAGCAGCCACCGTCATATTCAAGCCCGGCAACAGACTCTACCAACCGCTTGTCTTTGATTGAATAGTTATATCGGCCCACACCATGCCAGCCACCACTGATCGGCCACTGGCCGGAAATATCAAATTGACCGACTTGATCGCGCGTATAGCGATAGCCTGTATTCAACAGCTTGCCCGGTTCAGGTTGATAACGGCCGCTGATATTAAACCGCTCCATTTGGCCTAGCCGTGTGTTGTATTGCACACCCGCATCCACATAAGTTTTGGGCAGCACACGCCCGGAAAACGCACCCAGCAGATCTGTCTGCCGGTCGTTACGCAAAACCTCACCAGGTAAACCCACATGCTGCGTAGTGAAATAGACCCGCTGACCAAAGCTCGCGCGCATGATCTCAGCCCCATTTTTCGGGTCAATCAAGCGCGTCGTCAACATGCCGGTTAGCTGATTCGCATCGTTGATGCGATCGCCTCCGGTGTAACGGTTTTCAGAAAAAATCTGCGCGAAATTGAAGTCGGCCAGTCCGGTGTCAAATATGGGAATCTGACTTTGGTCGCGTTCAGGAATGTATAAATAGAATAGCCGGGGTTCCAGTGTTTGCGTTAGTGTCGTGCCAAACCAGTCCTGTGGTCGCTCGAATGTCACTCCACTATCCACGCTGGCAATGGGCACATTCCGTGTGATGTTGTCTGGTACGCCTGGCGCTTGGTTATCTAACCGATAGCGGGTTGAGTGCACCCCAATTTTTGGCGTGACAAAAACCGCTGCGGTTTGCAGGGGCCATGATATTTGCGGGTACAGCGTAAAGCGTCGACCTTGAGTCAGCGTGGGATGGCTAAAGTTCACATTCTCACCAGTGAAGGCAAAGCTCATGCCCAGCGGTAAATCGCTGCGGTTGGCATTCACGTTGATTTGCGGCAGCCGTTTATACGGCGTGACTACCGGCGGCAAGGCCGGGTCTTGCAGCGTTTGATAGCTTTGCGCGAGCACGCTGGCTGACCACCAGCTAGCGCCGTAACTTAAGGTGCCCTGACGCAACAAATTGGTTTGCGCAATAATGGCCGAGTTATTAGCCAGATCACTAAAATAGGTGCCGTCAGATGCCCCGTTCAAATTCAGCGAAGCGTTCACGCCATGGCCAAAATATTGATTGTGCGTGACTGAGTAGGCGCTGCGGCGCTTGTCTTCCAGCCTGTCATTGGGCAGCAGCTGGCCTAGCCATGTGCCACTGTAGGTAGGCTCAAGATAACGATACTCGCCGTTCCACAGTACCCCGCGTTTCGCGATCACGCGTGGCGCGATAGTCGCATCCATATTGGGCGCAATGTTCCAGTAAAACGGCTGGGTGTACTCCAAGCCACCTCGTGTAGTAGAACCCATAGTTGGCGTCAGCAAGCCACTTGTTCGCTCATTATTGAGCGAAAAACTCAGCCACGGCGAATACAAAATAGGAACGCCTTTGAAGAACAACGTGGCATTGCTGGCCACACCTTCTTGCTCAGCATAGTCCAGCCGCAGACTGGATGTGCGCGCAAACCAATCGGGGTCGGAACCAGCCGCTGGCGTGCATGTGCTGTAAGTGGCATCCGTCAGGCGATATTTTCCCTTGCCTTCAAAATCCATGCGCGAGGCGACACCCTGCCCGGTGGTCAGGTGCCCGGCAGGGGGTTCTTCACCTGCTGTCCATAATATCGGTGGCGTGCCGGTTTGCGGACGCCGTATCTTGTATTCCGGCTGTTCAAAGAAACCTGTGTGGTCAGCCAGTTTCATGCGCAGTTTGGGCCCGCGAATGCGATCTCCTTCGCTGATCAAATCCACATTGCCTTCAGCTTCCACTTCGTCAGTCGCCGACCAGTGCGTCAGACGATCACTCTTTAGCACGGCATCACGTCGGCGCAATTCAACATTGCCCTCAGCCACCAATTTTTCATCCGTTTGGCCAGTCATGTGATCCGCCGTGAGGAAGGTGGGCAGCAGATCATCCGGCCCTGTGGCATGCGCCAAAAGACGGTCGGTGGCTTTCAGACTCGGCCCGGGCAACACGCCAGCTGCCACGTGCGCTGAATAGGTCGGCGTCAAATCAGGCTGCGCGGCCACCAGTGGTGGCTCACGCAATGTGGATGACGGTGCCGCCAACAGCGTGGCCTCGCCATCACCCAACAACGCAGGATCAACGAGCAAAGGCGGCAAGGATTTGACTGGAGCCACTGAGGCTTTAGCCATATCTTTACGCGGAGAAGGCGCGGCAACCAATCTCGGGGTCGCCACTGCGGCAGGGGCTGTAGTGGAAGCAGATGTTGCTGTTGCTGCTCCTGTTAAGTTCGGAGTGCCCGCAGGCGCTTCTTCTGTTGTCGCTGCTACAGGTGGGGCCGCCCCCCCGCCCAGCAATGCCGGATCAACTTGCAGCTTCGGTAACGACTCTGCCGCACGTGCGATCGAGACTGAACCCAAAAGGCTCGCACCCAGTGCCAGCAAGGCAATGAGGTGTCGTCGATGGAGTGGTCCGCGATTGCAAAAAGGCATGCCGTATCTTTTATCAGAATATAGCGGCACAGCAGTGATAGATAAACACTTTGCTGACCGATGCTAGAATTTTGGATTCTAACACTGTGCCCCTGCCGAAGGACTTCACCACGGGTTTTTGCGCAAGTTCCTGCGCGCTTACATCAACGCCACATAAACTTTCCGACTCTATGGACCGTCAGCACCAGATTATCGATTGGCTCACGGCGCTTTGGCCGGGGCGTCAATTCTCCCTGCTTCCCGCATCGGCTGATGCCAGCTTCCGCCGTTATTTTCGTGCCACGCTGGATGATGGCACTACATTAATTGTCATGGATGCGCCGCCCGCTGTAGAGGATTGCCGCCCATGGCTGCATGTGCAGCAGATTTTCAGCGCAGCAGGCGCGCATGTTCCCGCCGTCCTCGCGCAAGATATTGAGCGCGGCTTTTTGCTGCTTTCGGACATGGGCAACACCACCTACCTCTCGCGACTCACAGCTGATACTGCACCGGCGATGTATGCCGATGCCATTTCTGCGCTGATCAAAATTCAGCAAGCCAGTCGCCCCGGCGTGCTGCCTGACTACGACCACACTTTGCTTAAACGCGAGCTGGATTTATTTCCTGACTGGTATCTCGCGCGTCACCATCAACTCACACTCACCAATACCTTGCGCGCGGAACTTGATACTGTGTTCGAACGCATTCTCGCGGTGAATCTGGCAGAACCTCGCGTGCTCGTGCACCGCGATTACCACTCGCGCAATCTGATGTACATGAATTCTGCCGCCAACCCCGGCATCATTGATTTTCAGGATGCCGTATATGGCCCTATCAGCTACGATTTAGCTTCGCTGTTCAAGGATGCCTACATCACCTGGGATGAAGAAGCCACGCTGGACTGGCTGGTGCGCTATTGGGATCAGGCGCGCAAAGCAGGCTTGCCGGTCGATAAGGATTTTGCCGTATTCCACCGCAATTACGAATGGATGGGCCTGCAACGCCACCTCAAAGTGCTCGGCATTTTCGCCCGCCTTTATCACCGCGATAGCAAAAACAGTTATCTGAAAGACCTGCCGGTCGTTGAACACTATGTGCGCAAAACCTGCGAACGTTACGCCGGGCTAAAACCAATTCTCAGGCTGCTCGATCAAGTATCCGGACAAACCCAACAGGATGGCTACACCTTCTGATGAAAGCCATGATTCTCGCGGCGGGTCGTGGCGAACGCATGCGGCCTTTGACCGATACCTGCCCCAAACCCCTCTTACCCGTGGGCGGCCAGCCGCTGGTTGTCTGGCATCTGCAGCGCCTGGCCGCAGCGGGATTTCGCGAAGTCATCATCAATCACGCGCATCTGGGCGCGCAGATCGAAGCGGCCTTGCAGCAAGGCTCGGCGTGGGGGCTGACAATACATTATTCACCTGAACCCGCAGGCGCGCTTGAGACTGCAGGCGGCATTGTCAACGCTCTTCCACTCCTGGGCGATGCGCCATTCCTGGTCATCAATGGTGACATTTTTTGCGACTGGGATGTGGCGCGCGCAAGAGACGTCTTGGCAGAAAATGATCTGGCGCATCTGGTTTTAGTAGCCAATCCCGCACATCATCCGGCAGGCGATTTCATCCTGACTGACGGGAAGGTCTTGAACCCGTCCCTGGATGCCTCTGACCCTAAAGACAATGCGAATAAATTCACATTTTCTGGCATAGGCGTATATCGTCCGGCCTTATTCAGTACTATTACCCTTGGCCGACCCGCAAAACTCGCCCCCTTGTTATGCACGGCCATGACCACCGGCCAGGTTTCCGGCGAACAACATCACGGCCGCTGGATAGACGTTGGCACACCCCAACGGCTGGATGAGCTGGATGCACTGCTTACACAACATTCGCGATCACTATAATCACCGACATGAATAACACGCCGTCACCAAAAAGTACTCGTTTCGCAGCGTATCGCCAGCGCCGACTTTCTCTGATTCATCGCATGCAGCAAACCGGTGGCGGCGTTGCCGTGATTCCTACCTCAGCCGAGCAAGTGCGCAATCGTGACGCGCACTATCCTTTTCGCGCAGACAGCTACTTTCAATATCTCACCGGCTTTAACGAGCCTGAGGCGGCGTTGATCATCGTCGTGTCTGCGCAAAACAGTTCAGCGCAAAGCCTGCTTTTTTGCCGCGAAAAAAATCCCGAGCGCGAAACATGGGATGGGCATCGCTACGGGCCGGAAGAGGCACAAGAACTCTTTGCGTTTGATGCTGCTTTCCCCATCAGCGCATTCGATAACCAACTGGCCGAACTGCTCGCCGATCAACCCGCGTTGTGGTTTTCGCTAGGGCAAGACGCCGCTTGGGATACTCGCATCACCACCGCGTTGAATGCCGTGCGCGCCCAAACCCGCGCGGGCAAATCAGCTCCCGCCATCCTGCGCGATGTGCGAGTTGAACTGGATGCCATGCGTCTGATAAAAGATACCAGCGAACTCGCCCTGATGCGTCGCGCGGGCGAAATTGCCGCCGAGGCACATGTGCGCGCCATGCGCTTTACCCAACCAGGGCATCACGAATATGAAGTGGAAGCCGAACTCCTGCATACCTTTCGCCGCCATGGCTGCGAAGCACCCGCCTATACATCCATCGTTGCGGGCGGCGCAAATGCTTGCGTGCTGCATTACGTCGGCAACAACCAGGTCTTGCAGGATGGCGATTTATTGCTGATTGATGCCGCAGGTGAGCTCGAAGGTTATGCTGCCGACATCACGCGCACTTTCCCGGTGAATGGCCGTTTTTCTGCTGTGCAAACGGCGATTTATCAATTAGTGCTAGATGCCCAGCTCGCCGCCATTGCCGCCGTAAAACCCGGGGCCAGCTTTCTCGCACCGCATGAGGCAGCGCTCAACGTGCTCGCACAAGGCATGCTCGATTTGCATTTGCTTAGCGGTTCATTAAGCGAAGTCATTGAGACAGAAAGCTACAAGAAATTTTTCATGCATCGTACCAGCCATTGGCTGGGCAAGGACGTACACGATGCGGGCGGCTATCGACAAGGCGAACAATGGATGCCGCTGCAATCCGGCATGGTATTGACGATTGAGCCCGGCTGTTACATTCGTCCCGCCCCAGATGTGCCCGAAGCCTTCTGGAACATTGGCGTGCGTATTGAAGATGATGCTGTAGTCACTGCTGATGGCTGCGAGATCATCACTGGCGGCGTGCCGAAAACCATCGCCGACATTGAAGCCTTGATGCGCAACACACCTGTTAGCTGAACCGCAATGTCCGCAATGCCTTCGCCCGTCCCTGGCGCGACTCCAATCAATCTCCTCCCTCTGCGGAAGAGTGCCCCGGGGGAAAGCCCGTTTATGGCCACCGACAATCGCCGCCGCAGGGTGGCAATTGTCGGTGGCGGTCCCACCGGCATGGCGCTCGCCTTAGCCTTGCATCATCATGGCATTCCCGCAGAAATTTTCGAGGCGCGCACACGTGCCGAGGTGCGCCAAGACACTCGTATATTGGCATTGTCAGATGGTTCGCGACAGATTCTCGAGTGGCTGAGTACCTGGCCGCAACATGCCGCCACGTCGATTCAACGCATTCATATATCGCACCGTGGCGCTCTGGGCCGCACCCTTTTACGTGCTAGCGAAATGAATGTTCCGGCGTTGGGCTGGGTGTTACCCGCAGAGCAATTAATCACCACGCTGGAGGCCGCAATCCATCATGTCGGTATTGTTTATCACGAGCAGGAAAAAGTCGGTGCTGGTGAAGCAACTGCGCTACAAGGCGGTCGAGCAAGAAACGCTCTCCTCGCCGTAGCGGATGGTGGGACGGCAGATTTCGCTCTCACTGCCTGGGCGGAAGGTGCCGTGAATGACGCCGACCCATTGCTTGACATCACCGCGCATAATTACTCGCAGCATGCCGTGCTGTGCCAGGCGCACACTGTAGAACCGCACCATCACATTGCGTGGGAACGATTCACCGATGAAGGACCGGTGGCCTTGCTGCCGCTGGGCAAAGCCTACGCGGTGGTACTCACCTGCGCAGCAGCGGATGCCGAACGAATTACCGCACTTACCGACACTGATTTTCTCGCCTTGCTGCAACAGCGGTTTGGCACACGACATCGATTCACTTCCGTCACGCCTCGCGAAAACTTTCCATTGAGCTTGCGTTACCGGCAGCAAATAGTGGGTGAGCGCCAAGTCTGGCTGGGCAATGCCGCACAAACCCTGCACCCTGTAGCCGGGCAGGGGTTTAATCTGGCCTTGCGTGATGTGTGGGAACTCGCGCGCACACTCCACCACACACTCGACCCAGGCAGTGCCGACCGGCTCGCCACTTACGCCAGACACCGTCGGCTCGATCGACGCGGCGCGATTGATTTCACTCATGCGCTCATCAATATTTTCGCCTCCACCCTCCCACCGGTACGCCACGCACGGGGCGCGGGCCTGCTTGCGCTGGATTTATTCCTGCCACTGAAAAATTTCGTCGCACGCCGCATGATCTTCGGTGCGCGCGCCTGGTAACGAGAATTTGCAAGCGGCTCAAAAGCCTCAAAACACGCATAGTCACCATGGTTAGCGAATTCACTGCTTTATGATCATGCATGCTTGTTTTATATCCATATTTCTATTATTATTGAAATATGAAACCGAAAACCGCTGTAGCCGCTTTAGCGGCGCTTGCTCAAGAGTCACGTTTGGCAATCTTTCGATTGCTGGTGAAAGCCGGCCCCGTCGGCTTAGCTGCCGGCATTATCAGTAAAGCCACCGCGATTCCCCCTTCGTCGCTGTCTTTCCACCTGAAAGAGTTGACGCACGCCAAGCTGGTCAGCTCACAACAAACGGGGCGCTTCGTCATCTACCAGGCCAACTTTCCCACGATGACCGCCTTGCTGGCATTCCTGACTGACAACTGCTGCAGTGGTGAAACATGTGCTCTAACAGGCCAACCGTCTAACGCTAAAACAGCCAACCCATGAAAGTTCGCGCGTTACCTGCCGCGGGGTTCTTGTCTACGCCGGATGCCGCATGTGCCCAGAGTGCTATCCGGCGCAGCTGATATGCCGCCTACCCGCATACTTTTGCTTCATGACTCACTACGACGGCGATCCTGTCTTTCCTTAATCGCTGTTATCTCAACTTCTCTTGCACTATCCACCGCCTGAAGATCATCATTACCATGACTGAAAAAACTTACAACGTGCTTTTGCTATGCACCGGCAATTCTGCCCGCAGCATCATGGCCGAGGCTCTCATCAACACCATGGGACATGGGCGCTTCAAAGCCTTTAGCGCAGGCAGCCAACCAACCGGCAAGATCAATCCCTTTGCGCTCGAAAAAGCCCGATCCATTAACTACCCAACAGACCACCTGCGTAGCAAAAGCTGGGACGAATTCGCTCAACCTGACGCGCCGCAGATGGATTTTGTCATCACAGTTTGCGACAACGCGGCGGGCGAAGTATGCCCGGTGTGGCCCGGCCAGCCAATTACAGCGCACTGGGGATTTGCAGACCCTGCTGCTGTCGAAGGGAGTGATGAGAAAAAGCGCCGCGCCTTTGACACGACATTCCATCACATCATGAATCGCGTGCAGCTGTTCGTGAATTTGCCATTAAAAATGCTTGACCAAGTCGCCATCAAGCGCGAACTGGCGAACATTGGCAAAACCAAAACGGCGGACTAGCCATGAGCACACCATGCGAAGTCATTGCCACTCTGGCGGATAAAGCGCCCATGAGCATATTCGAGCGCTACCTGACGCTATGGGTTGCCTTGTGCATTGTCACAGGCATTGTGCTCGGCCAGGGTTTGCCAAATGTTGTCCAGGCCATTGGCCAGATGGAGTTGGCCCATGTCAATGTGCCCGTCGGCTTGCTGATATGGGTCATGATCGTTCCGATGCTGGTCAAAATCGACTTCGGGGCACTGCATCAGGTTAAAAGTCACTGGCGCGGCATTAGCGTTACGCTGTTCGTGAATTGGGCGGTCAAGCCTTTTTCAATGGCGCTGTTCGCCTGGTTGTCCATCCGTCATGTCTTCGCGCCCAGCCTGCCAACCGAACAACTGGATAGCTACATCGCCGGCCTGATACTGCTGGCCACTGCACCGTGCACGGCCATGGTGTTCGTCTGGAGCAAGCTTAGCGATGGCGATCCTTATTTCACGCTATCGCAAGTAGCATTGAACGATGTCATCATGATCTTCGCCTTTGCACCCATAGTCGGACTGCTACTCGGGATGTCCTCAATCACTGTCCCCTGGAATACGCTGTTGACCTCGGTGGTGCTCTACATCGTTGCACCCGTTATTCTCGCGCAACTCTGGCGTAAACATCTGCTCAAACGAGGACAAGCAGCGTTCGAGGCGACAATCGCCAGAGTGGGGCCGTGGTCGATCAGTGCGCTGTTGCTAACTCTGGTATTGCTATTCTCCTTCCAAGGCGAAGCCATCCTGAAGCAACCGCTAATCATCGCCTTACTCGCCATCCCCATTCTGATTCAGGTAGTCTTCACGTCATCCCTGACATACTGGCTTAATCGACGCATCGGCGAGAAGCACAGCATCGCCTGCCCATCGGCGCTGATCGGGGCGAGTAATTTTTTTGAGCTGGCTGTCGCCACTGCCATCAGCCTGTTCGGATTACATTCAGGCGCGGCATTGGCAACTGTCGTCGGCGTGCTTGTCGAAGTGCCGATCATGCTGCTCCTCGTGCGCGTAATGAACGGCACAAAAACTTGGTATGAAAGGCCACTCAGACCTGATCTGAAAGCATAAGCCTGTTACTTTCTTATCTGAGACGGAGGCTATATGCCAGTGTGTTACCCCTTGAACAAACCTCAGACGCTGTTCAATTTTTAATCGCTTTACGTTAGAATCTGCGACCCTCTTCGATTTCCTCGTTGCCATGGACTTTCTCGGCTTTCAATTGAGCAACAATCTGTTTGTCGCGCCCATGGCTGGGGTAACTGATCGTCCTTTTCGTCAACTGTGCAAACAATTGGGTGCCGGCTTCGCGGTGTCCGAAATGGTCACGTCGAACTCATTGCTTTACGGCAGCGCAAAAACACTACGCCGTGCCAACCACACAGGTGAAGTCAGCCCGATCTCCGTGCAGATTGCCGGAGCCGACCCAAAAATGATGGCAGAAGCAGCCCAATACAACGTAGACCATGGCGCGCAGATAGTTGACATCAACATGGGCTGCCCGGCCAAAAAAGTGTGCAACGTCATGGCAGGCTCAGCTCTCATGCAGCACGAAGCACTGGTTGCTAAAATCCTCGAAGCCGTGGTGGCTGCCGTACCCAATACGCCAGTCACGCTGAAATTTCGCACCGGCTGGAATAGCGAAAACAAAAACGCCCCAACCATTGCCCGCATCGCCGAAGAATCCGGCATCCGCGCTGTGGCCATTCATGGCCGCACCCGCGCAGATCAGTATATGGGCGCAGCGGAATACGACACCATTGCACTGGTCAAATCACTGGTGAAAATTCCGGTCATTGCCAATGGCGATATCACCACACCTCAAAAGGCCAAGTTTGTACTTGACCACACCGGCGCTGATGGCGTGATGATAGGCCGCGCGGCACAAGGGCGACCCTGGATCTTTCGCGAAATTGCGCACTACCTGAAAACAGGCGAGATATTGCCGCCCCCTCGGGTGACTGAAATTCATACCGTGCTGCGCCATCATCTGGCTGAGCTGTATGAATTTTATGGCGAAGAAACCGGAGTCAAAATTGCGCGCAAACATATCAGCTGGTACACCAAAGGCATTGCCAGCGCTGCACAATTTCGTTACGTCATGAACCAGATACAAAATCCCGTGGCTCAATTAGCTGCAACGGATGAGTTTTTTTATGCGCAGGCAGCCGCTAACGAACGCCTGCTATTTGACGAAACACTTGCCGAGGCAAAAGCCGCATGAGTAGCGAAATCTCTGACTGCGTACGCCGTAATCTCAAGCGCTATTTCCGCGATCTGGACGGACAAACACCTCACGCGCTGTACGACATGCTGCTCAAAACCATTGAACTGCCACTGCTTGAAGTCGTCATGGAACAAGCCAAAGGCAAGCAAACTGTCGCCGCAGAGATTCTTGGCATCAGTCGCGGCACGCTACGGCGCATGCTGCAAGACCATAAACTTTTGTAATTCATCTTTGAGGTTTCAATGAAAGTCACTCAAGCGCTCATCAGCGTTTCCGATAAGCATGGCATTGTCGATTTTGCGCGCGGC
>DATCQI010000127.1:0-3080 GCA_036569545.1 Rugosibacter sp.
AAAGCGGCTGCTGATGCGACCGATGTTTATGTGCACGAGAATCCATGGAAAGCGGTTGCCTCTGCCGCCGGTATTGGCTTGGTGATCGGCTTGCTTATCGGCCGCCGCTAGTCGTTTTGCCATGGCTGAAAAATCACCTGATGGGAGCCATGGGCTGCTCGCATCGTTGACCACTCTTGTCGCAACCCTGGTGGGCATCGTCCATACGCGTCTCGATTTATTGTCTTCCGATCTGGAGGAAGAGCGGGAGCATTTATTGTCGCTCCTGGTATTGGCACTGGCTACGCTGTTTTTCCTTGGCATTGGTATGGTGCTCGCAACGATTCTGCTGGTGGCTGTCTTCTGGGATACGCATCGTTTTCTGGTGCTGGGTGCGCTCGCCGGATTTTTTCTGGTAGCCGGCGCAGCGACATGGGGTTTCGCGGTGCGTAAAATCAAAGCCAAACCAAGACTGTTTGCAGCGAGTCTGGAAGAATTACTTAAAGACCGGGGGCAACTGGATTCCCGGTTATGAGCGATAAATTAATCCGGCCGGCAGCGAGACGTGAACAATTGATTGCGCAAGCGGCAGCACAACGCATGGCGCTGGCGCACAGCATTGAGCCATGGCGCTTGCCCCTGGCGCTGGCTGATCAGGGGCTGACAACCGTGCGTCTTATCAAAAACCATCCCGCATGGCTAGTCGGCGGCGCCCTATTGATTGCGATGTTGCGGCCTGCGGGTTTGCGATCTGGCCGTATCGGAAAATGGCTGCGGCGCGGCTGGGTCACGTGGCAGGTTGTGCGAAATTTGCGCAGCAAGTAACGGGCGCTTGAATGTCCAGTGAGTCGGATAAGTCGATTTTTATGGGTCGACCAGTTTAGCTAGAATCCGAAGTTTTTCTTTCCTGGCGGTATGCGTTTAGCGTACCGCCGGATGGTGCGCCATAGTCGAAAGCGACATGGCATAGCGCTTGCATAGGCTTGGGGATGTTGCGCATTCTCATCATCGACGAATCCGGGGCGCGGGCCGCAGAGCTCTGCGCCGGTCTTGTCAAGGCAGGCCATCAGGTAGCCGCCGTATTGCCCTCTGTGCTGGACCTGACGGCGCAGATTGAAGCCATCAAACCGGATATCATTTTGATCGAAACCGACTCGCCCTCGCGCGATACGCTGGAGAATCTGGCGGTGATGTCGCGCGATATGCCGCGCCCGGTCATCATGCTCACACACGAGAATGATACTGATGTGATGCGTGCCGCGTTCAAGGCCGGCGTCTCAGCCTATATCGTGGATAACCTTGATCTGGCAAGGTTAAAGCCGATTGTCGATGTAGCTATTGCTCGCTTTGAGGAGCATCAAAGTTTGAAGCAGGAGGCAGCGATGGCGACGCAGAAGCTGTCTGAACGCAAAGTGGTGGAAAAAGCCAGGGGCATCCTTATGCAAACGCGCGGGCTAAATGAAGATCAGGCGTATGGCGCGCTGCGCAAACTGGCGATGGAACGCGCCCAGCCCTTGGTTAAAGTGGCGGGCGATGTGGTTGCAATGGCCAAGCTCTTGTTGTGACCAGTGCGCATTATTCCGGTGCGAAATGTGAATTTGTGCGCTATTGCGGTGCAACATCGACGTGCTTTTTGCCGTCTCACCAGCGCCGACTTTTTACATGATTGTCTTGAAATTTCAGTAGCAGGGGGCTTTTAATCGGGGTTGGAAATTTCTGGCACGCTGGTTGCTTTGTGAACTCTGTGTGCTGAATCAACGGCGATTCGGTACAAAAGACAACGGTGTCTGTTTCATGCTCATTGATAGTTATTCGATATCAATCGTGAGCTGAGACGGATGCCGTTTTTTTTGCCATCCTGATGGATGCCTAACTTTGGAGATCGCAATGAAACATGAAGATAGCCTGCTACCTACCGGAATTACAGAAGCTGCTGTCGAATCATCTGATGGCGCTCAAAAGCGGCGCGATTTTCTGCGTCAAGGCGCAACGCTCATGACAGGCGCTGCGCTGATGGGCATGGTGCCGCCTGGCATTCGCTCTGCTGCCTGGGCTGCGGGTTCGGATGCGCCTGAGAAAAAAGAAGTGCGCATCGGCTTCATTCCGCTCACGGATTGTTCGTCAGTCGTTATGGCAGCAGTGAATAAGTTCGACGAAAAATACGGCATCAAGATTATTGCGAGCAAAGAAGCTTCGTGGGCTGCGGTACGCGACAAACTGGTGAATGGCGAGCTGGATGCCGCGCACGTGCTGTATGGCCTGGTGTATGGTGTGCATCTTGGCATCGATGGGCCAAAGAAAGACATGGCGGTGCTGATGAGCTTGAACAACAACGGCCACGCTATCACTTTGTCAAACCAGTTGAAAGACAAAGGTGCAATTGATGGCCCGTCACTCGCCAAGCTGATCGCCAGGAAGGAGCGCGAATACACTTTTGCGCAGACTTTTCCCACCGGGACACATGCCATGTGGCTTTACTACTGGCTGGCGGCGCAGGGCATTGATCCGTTCAGGGATGTGAAAAATATCGTGGTGCCGCCACCGCAAATGGTGGCCAATATGCGCGTGGGCAACATGGACGGTTTTTGCGTTGGCGAGCCATGGAACAACCGCGCGATTATCGACAAGATCGGCTTTACCGTAGCTACTACGCAAGACATATGGACTGATCACCCGGAGAAGGTTCTCGGCACCACAGCCGATTGGGTTGCCAAGAATCCGAATACGGCGCGCGTCATGACAGCAGCAGTGCTGGATGCGGGTCGCTGGATTGATGCATCGTTGGCGAATCGTCGCCTCACAGCCGAAACGGTAGCGCAAAAGGCTTACATCAATACCGATATGGATGTGATTCTCGAACGCATGCTGGGGCGTTATTCCAATGGCTTGGGCAAAACGTGGGACGACAAGAACCACATGAAGTTCTTCAACGATGGCGCGGTGAATTTTCCCTATCTCTCCGATGGCATGTGGTTTCTCACCCAGCACAAACGTTGGGGTTTGCTGAAGAGCGATCCGGACTATCTTGCCGTGGCCAAACAGATCAATCGCATTGACATCTACAAGCAAGCAGCAGCAGCGGCCAAAGTGGCGTTGCCGAA
>DATCQI010000128.1:0-6273 GCA_036569545.1 Rugosibacter sp.
ACGTTGCAAGCGCAGACTAAGCGGTTGGAGCAGCAAACTTCAGAGCAACAAAGCCATTTGGCGCAGTTGTTAAATCGTCAATTTATTGGCGGCGATGCGGATGCTTTAAGCATTCTTCTGGCGGGGCGCGACCCAAATTTAATTGTTCGCGACCAGTATTTTTTGACCCAGCTATCGCGCGCGAAAGCCCACCTGGTGCAACAACTACGCGCTTCGGTTAGTGAGCGGCAACGCTTGACCGAAGCTGTGCTTGAGCAGCAAACGCAGTTGACAGACATTGCGCGTCGCGAACAGGAAAGTCGTACCCAGTTACAGGTGCGTCAACAGCAGCGTGCGGCCATGTTGGCCCAACTGGGGAAACGTCTGCGCGGCCAGAAAACCGAGATCACCCGCTTGCGACGTGATGAACGGCGCTTGACGAATGTGATTGCCAGGCTTGCGGCAGCTGCACGCAAGAAGGCTGCTAAGTCACCAAAGATCGGCGCTGGTAATGCGGTGGGTTCGCCTTCTGGTAGATCTGCCGCGCGTAAAGAGACTTACGCTGCTCGCAGCTACGCCCCTGATCCAGTGAATGGCGGGTTTTCGGCATTGCGCGGTAAACTGCGTCTGCCGGTTGCCGGGCAGATTGTCAGTCGCTATGGCAGCGCCCGTGCTGAGGGCGGGGCGGCATGGAAGGGACTGTTTATCCGTGCAACAGCAGGTGAACCCATTCACGCGGTGGCCGCAGGACAAATTGTTTTTGCCGAGTGGTTGCGCGGGTTTGGTAATTTATTGATCATTGACCACGGGAATGATTTTTTATCCGTGTACGCCAACAATGAGTCATTACTCGGCGCAGTGGGCGCAACTGTTACCGCAGGGCAGTCAATTGCCACAGTGGGTAATAGCGGCGGACACCCCGACCCGGGTTTATACTTCGAACTGAGGTATCGAGGGCGTGCCTTTGATCCCCTGAAATGGATTGGCACACGTTAATCCGCTGCTTTGAAACGCAATCACGACCACATTCATCCACAGCCTTACGGAGTCACTATGCGCAGTACCCTGCAAAAAATTGGTTTGCTTACCGCCGGTCTTCTCGCTGGCATTTTTATCAGCCTCAACTTTTCAGCCAGCGCGGGCAAGGATGCCGCAGTGTCAGCTTTGCCAATTGAAGAGCTGCGCAGCTTTGCCGATGTATATGGTGCGATCAAGCAAGGCTATGTTGAACCCGTGGATGATAAGACCCTGATCACGTATGCCATCAGCGGCATGCTGGCAAATCTTGATCCGCACTCGGCGTATCTCGATGCTGACGCGTTCAAGGAAATGCAGGTCACGACTCAAGGTGAATTTGGCGGCCTGGGGCTGGAAGTGGGAATGGAAGACGGTCTGGTCAAAGTGATCTCGCCGATTGAAGATACGCCCGCTTACAAAGCGGGCTTAAAACCAGGAGATCTCATCATCAAGCTGGATGACACGTTTGTGAAAGGACTGACCCTGACGGACGCTGTGAAAAAAATGCGTGGCAAACCCAAAACACAAATTCGTTTGACGGTGTTTCGCAAGGGCGAGTCCAAGCCGTTTGAAGTCACGCTAACGCGCGAAAAGATCAAAGTGCAAAGTGTTAAATCCAAAGCGCTGGAAGGCGGCTATGGCTATTTGCGCATTACCCAGTTTCAGGATGAAACCAATGCTGACCTGGTCAAGCATCTCGAAAAACTGATGAAGCAGGAAAAAGACGGGCTCAAAGGTCTGGTGCTTGATTTGCGTAACGATCCCGGTGGCTTGCTGACGAGTGCGATTGGTGTTTCAGCCGCCTTTTTGCCGCCCAAAACACTGGTGACATCCACCGAAGGGCGGATGGAGGATGCCAAGCGTCGCTTTACCGCCAGCCCGGAAGATTACCTGCGCGGAAGCAGGGATGACTATATGAAAAACCTGCCGCCGCAGGTGAAAACCTTACCTATGGTAGTGCTGGTTAATGGCGGTTCGGCTTCGGCTTCTGAAATTGTCGCGGGTGCTTTGCAAGATCACAAGCGCGCGATCATCATGGGCACGCAAACCTTTGGCAAGGGGTCGGTGCAGACGGTATTGCCACTTTCCAACAACACCGCCATCAAGCTCACCACGGCGCGCTACTACACACCTTCAGGCCGCTCGATTCAGGCCAAGGGGATCACACCGGATATCGTGGTGGAAGAAACAGCCAACGGCGAAGCACATGACCGATTGCGTGAAGCTGATCTAGAACGGCATCTTACCAATGACAAAGACAAGAGCGTTGATGTGAAACCGGAAAATAAACCGTCCACCAAAAACGGCAAGAAAAACAAAATGGAAGAAGAGGACGATGTGGCGCGTGTCCCGATGGAGTTTGGCTCAAAAGATGATTACCAGCTTTCGCAAGCAGTGAATTTGTTAAAAGCGCTGCAAATTCTCAAGCGCTGATTACGAAAGACAGCACGTGAATAAAATGACCCCCGCAAAAGCGCGTGAACTGCGCGATGCGGGTGGGCATCGGCCACGTCCGGGCATGGTTGTGTCGCAGTCTGGCACGCGCAAGCATCGGGTGCTGCGCTTCGATGCGCAGTACCCGGACGATGCTGCCGTTGCGCAAAAACTGCTGGCCGGATTGCCCGCTATGTGGGTTGAGGCGGGCCATGTTTCAGGCACGCTGTCGTTGTGGTACGAATTGGGCGAGTACACATTCGATGGGATTGCCAGCGCCCTGGTCAAGCAGGGTTTTCATCTGGATAATGGCTGGTATGCGCGCTTCATGCGCGCAGTGAGAGCATTTGCGGAAGAAACCCAGCTGCGCAATATGTGTGGCCCGCAACGCTTGATCAAAAAATCGCAGGATGTTTATTCCAAAGCGTGGGATCATCACCTGCATGGCGATCATGACGACACGCCACCCGATTTGCGGCTGGATAAGTAAATAACGAATAACGATGAATGACGAGCAACTGCTACGGTACAGCAGGCATATTTTGCTACCCGAGATTGGCATTGAAGGCCAACAGGCCATAACGAACGCCCGTGTGCTGATCGTTGGCGCGGGCGGGCTAGGTTCACCTGCTGCCTGTTACCTTGCTGCAGCTGGCGTGGGTACGCTTGTTCTGGCAGATGGCGACAGCGTTGATCTGACCAATCTGCAGCGCCAGATTTTGCATCGTACTGACTCCGTGGGTGAGGCCAAAGCCACTTCGGGGCAGCGCACTCTCGTCGGGATTAATCCGCAATGCCATGTCGTCGCACTCACGGGACGACTGGAGGGTGAAGCGCTGGATGAAGAAGTGGCACAAGCCGACATAGTGCTCGATTGTTGCGACAACTTTGCCACGCGTCATGCGGTTAATCAGGCGTGTGTGCGCTGGAAAAAACCTTTGGTGTCTGGCGCTGCGATTCGCTTTGACGGGCAAATTACCGTGTTTGATCCGCGTCAGCCGGACGCGCCTTGTTATGACTGTTTGTTTCCTGAAGCTGAAGCGGCGGACGATGTGCGTTGCGCGGTCACCGGTGTTTTTGCGCCTCTGACGGGCATCATCGGCAGCATGCAGGCAGCTGAAGCGTTAAAGCTCATCATGGGCTGCGGGCAAAGTCTGGGCGGGCGTCTGTTATTGCTGGATGCCTTGCACATGACCTGGCGTGAAGTGCGCATCCCAAAGGATGCTGCGTGTGCGGTGTGTGGCGAGACAATCACGTAGAACGTAGATTTATAAAAAACGCGCGCGGATAAAAAAGTCGGTGCTGATGACACGGCGCTCAACGACATGCAGCCGCCGAGCATTGACTAAATCAGTCAATTCGCTTTGTCCGCCTTCGTTGACCATCCCGCGTGCGGCGTCACCGAGTAATAACGGCGCTTGATAAAGCAATAATTCATCAACACAATTTTCTTGCAGCAAAGCGCCATTCAGGCGTGCACCTGCTTCGATTAGCACCTCGTTGATACCCCGTTGACCCAGCTCAGTCAGTAAAGCAGCCAGATCAACCTTGCCGTGCGTAGCGGGCAACACAATAATCTCCGCACCGGCAGCCGCCAATGCATCGCGGCGCACTGGATGGTCTGTCGCACAGGCGATCAACACAGTGCCTTGGGCCAGCACGGCAGCGGCGGGCGGCGTTTGCAGTTGGCTATCCACCACGATTTTTAATGGTTGCCGTGAGGTGGTAACGCCACGCACAGTCAAGCGCGGGTTATCGTCTTTCACCGTACCAATGCCGGTCAAAAGGGCACATGAACGTGCACGCCAGTGGTGCGCATCTTGTCGGGATTCCGCGCTGGTAATCCATTGCGACACCCCACTCTTGAGCGCTGTTTTGCCATCCAGGCTCGCTGCGATTTTCAGCCGCACCCAAGGTCGGCCACGTGTCATGCGCGACACAAAGCCGATGTTCAGTTCATGTGCTTCCTCGCTTAGTAAACCCAATTCTGTGACAATGCCCGCTGCGCCAAGTCGCGCCAAACCTTTTCCTGCCACTTGCGGATTCGGGTCTTGCATCGCGGCGACAACGCGCGTGACGCCCGCAACAATCAAGGCATCTGCACAAGGCGGTGTGCGCCCCATATGGCTGCAGGGTTCCAGTGTGACATAGGCGGTGCTCCCTGTTGCTGACGCGCTCAAATTCGCCAGTGCAACGGCTTCAGCATGCGGCCCTCCGGTTTTTTCATGCCAGCCCTCACCGATCACCTGGCCTTTTTTTACGATCACGCAGCCCACGCGCGGATTGGGGGTGGTGGTGTTCATGCCGCGCTGCGCCAGCAGCAGTGCTTGCGACATGAAACGATGATCGTCTGCGGAGAAGCTCATCAACGGATGCTCACAACTCGGTCGGCGTGTTGTTTGGTGTTGTGTGCAGCGGCGTTTCTATTTCGCGGATAGCCTCGGAAAACTCATTCACATCCTCAAAGTTTCGATACACCGAGGCAAAACGAATGTAGGCAATGTTGTCGAGTTTTTTGAGTTCGCGCATGACCAGTTCGCCAATGCGGTCTGATGCTACTTCACGTTGCGCCAGCTGCACGAGCCGTTCTTCGATGCGATCCAGCGCGGCATCCAGGCTTTCAGTGGTAACGGGACGTTTGCGCAAAGCCAGCATCATGCTGGCTTTGCATTTGTCGCGTTGATATTCTGTACGGCTGCCATTTTTCTTGATCACTTGCGGCAGTTGCAGCTCAACCCGCTCATAAGTGGTGAAACGCTTTTCACATGCCACGCAACGTCGGCGACGACGCACGGTGTCGCCTTCTTCATTCTCACGCGTGTCGACCACCTGTGTATTGGCATCGGCACAAAAAGGACACTTCACGTCAGTCCCCTGACAGAATATTTGCCTAAAACCATGACATGCAGATAATCAGCCATACACCGGAAATTTTTTGCACAGTTCGGCGGCCTCAATGCGTACGCGTTGCAGCACCGCAGCATCGTTCGGCGCATCCAGCACATCGGCAATGAGGTTGGCGACTTGTTCGGCTTCGATTTCCGTAAAGCCGCGCGTCGTCATTGCCGGGGTACCGATGCGGATGCCCGAGGTGACAAACGGTTTTTGCGGGTCATTTGGAATGGCATTTTTATTGACGGTGATATGCGCATTGCCCAGCGCGGCTTCGGCTTCTTTGCCGGTAATGTTTTTGCTTTGCAGGTCGACCAGAAATACATGCGATTCTGTGCGTCCGGAAATGATGCGCAGCCCGCGCGACTTCAACACTTTGGCCATCACTTGTGCATTGCTGATCACCTGCTCTTGATAATGACGGAAGTCGCTGCCCATGGCTTCCTTAAAAGCCACGGCCTTGGCAGCGATCACATGCATTAAGGGGCCGCCTTGCAGGCCGGGGAAAATCGCCGAATTGATGGCTTTTTCATGCTCGGCCTTCATCAGAATCAAGCCGCCGCGCGGGCCGCGCAAGGTTTTGTGCGTGGTGGAGGTCACTACGTCGGCATGCGGCACCGGGTTGGGGTAGCAGCCGGCAGCAATGAGACCCGCGTAGTGCGCCATGTCCACCATGAAAATCGCGCCAACGGCCTTGGCGACTTTCGCAAACCGGGCAAAGTCGATACGTAGCGAATAGGCCGATGCGCCTGCGATAATCAGTTTGGGTTTGTGCTCGTGCGCCAGGCGTTCCATCTCGTCGTAATCAATCGCTTCGCTGGCATCCAAGCCATAAGGAATGACGTTAAACCACTTGCCCGACATATTGACTGATGCGCCATGCGTCAAATGCCCGCCCATGGCCAGATTCATGCCGAGAATGGTGTCACCGGGTTTGAGAAAAGCCATGAA
>DATCQI010000129.1:0-6223 GCA_036569545.1 Rugosibacter sp.
ATGGAATTACGCATGGTGGCCTTGTTTTCATTTCTCGCCTTAATGCTTTCTGGTTGTGGCTACAATCAGGTGCAGGTAAACGATGAACAGGTGAATGCTGCCTGGTCTGAGGTATTGAACCAGTATCAACGCCGTGCAGACCTGATCCCGAATCTGGTCGCTACCGTCCAAGGATATGCCGCGCATGAAAAGGATGTGTTAACGCGAGTGACAGAAGCCCGCGCCAATGTGGCCGGATTGAAAGCCACGCCTGAGCTGGTCAACGATGAAGTGGCTTTTGCTAAATTTCAAAAAGCGCAAAGCGAGTTGGGTGGTGCGTTGGCGCGACTTTTGGTGGTCGCTGAAAATTATCCGAACCTGAAAGCCGATGCGAGCTTTCGTGATTTGCAGGCGCAACTGGAAGGCACCGAGAATCGCATCACCGTTGCGCGTAATCGATACATCAAATCGGTGCAGGATTACAACATTTCGGTGCGTACTTTCCCTAATAACCTGACTGCCATGGTGATGGGCTGGAAGCCCAAAGCCAACTTTACTGTCGAGAACGAAAAAGCCCTTGCCACACCGCCGCGTGTGCAGTTTGATGCAGCCCCGGCTGCATCAGCAATGCCAGGTAGCCAGCAAAGGTGATGAAGTCGTTGCGCTGGATGCGGGCATTGCTGATTGCAGTGCTTGCGCTGGGAAATCTGGTTGGTTTGCTACCGGTTGCCAGCGCGGCTGACGGCTTGCTTGCCTTGCCGCCGCTAACCCAGAGAGTAACAGATCTGACGGGTACCTTAAGCGCGCCCCAGCGCGCTGAACTTGAGGCAAAATTAAGCGCTTTCGAGCAGAAAAAAGGTGCGCAAATCGCCGTGTTGCTAGCGCCGACTTTTCAGCCGGAAAGCATCGAACAGTTTGGCATACGTCTGGCAGAGGCGTGGAAAATCGGTCGCAAGGGCATCGATGATGGCGTCATTCTGCTCATCGCCAAAGACGATCGGCAACTGCGTATCGAGGTGGGTTACGGGCTGGAAGGCGCGTTGAATGACGCGACAGCCAAGCGCATTATCAGCGAGGTGATTACGCCGCGCTTTCGCGAGGGAGATTATGCAGCTGGCATCGATGCAGGCGTTACGGCAATCCAGACCGTTATCGAGGGTGAAGCGCTACCGCCGCCAAGTGCCGCTTCATCCACCAACAGGGGCGGTCAGCTTGAGGGCGGGTTGTTGCCTTTACTGGCGGGTGCCGCATTTTTAGCACCACTGCTGAATCGCTTGCTGGGTTTGGGTGGTTCTATGCTTGCCGCAGGCATTGGCATGCTGATCGGTGGCTGGCTACTGGGCTCGTGGCTTATTGGTTTGGTATTTGGCGTCTTCGTGCTGTTCTTCTCTTTTATGCGCGGCGGGTTGGGTGGCGGCATGGGTGGCATGGGTGGCTACTCCGGGGGATTAGGCGGTGGCGGTTTTAGCGGTGGTGGCGGCGGCTTTGGCGGCGGTGGCGCCTCGGGGAGATGGTGAAATGAATCTGCAACGTTTATTTACCCATTTGCTTACCCCCGATTGGTTCGCACAGCGCGTCTTTCGTCCTGCTGATTTAACGGCGATTGCCTCTGCTGTGACTGCTTCTGAAAAAACCCATTGTGGCGAATTACGGTTTGTGTTTGAAGGGCCATTGCCTTTGGCTGCAATGTGGCGCGACATGCCTGTGCGGCATCGGGCGACACAACTATTCGCCCAGCTAGGCGTGTGGGATACGGAAGAAAACAGCGGCATATTGATCTATGTGCAGCTGATTGATCATCGAGTGGAGATTCTTGCTGACCGAGGCATTGCGCAACGCGTACCGCAAGCCCAATGGGATGCCTTGTGCCGTAGCCTGGAAGGGGCATTCAGGAAAAAAAACTACCGTGGGGGTGCGCTGGAAGCCATTACAAAAGCCAGTGAGTTGTTAGTGCAGCATTTTCCGGCAGGCGTAAAAAACTCGAACGAATTGCCTGACCGGCCACTCCGGATATAGCCGATAAATTTACGCCTTACAGCGCACCATCGTCCAGGTGCACGACATCATCATGTTCGCGCTGGTTTGCCTGGTGGTGGCGCAATACCAGCCACATGCTGCTGATGACAAAAAATGCAAAGAGCGCAATGATCCAGTCGATCGAAAGCTGTATCCCCAGCAGGGCGGAATACAGTGAAGTCATGATTAATATGGATAGATTTTCATTGAAGTTTTGCACTGCGATCGAGTGTCCGGCACCCATCAAGATATGCCCTCGATGTTGCAGCAAGGCATTCATCGGCACCACAAAAAAGCCGGAAAGAATGCCGATAAAAACCAGCAGTATCGAGGCCACCACGGTGTTGTGCACAAAGATCATGCCCATCACAACGACACCCATCGCAATGCCCATGGGAATCACGCGCACTGATTTACGCAAGGTAATCATGCGTGCTGCCAATACCGCACCAATGGCCACGCCCACAGCAACAAGGCCTTGCAGCAACGTGGCATTTGAGAGATCAATATTGAGTGCAATTTTGGCCCAGTCCAGCACCAGAAACTGGAGTGTTGCGCCCGCGCCCCAGAATAGCGTGGTAACGGCTAAAGAGATTCTGCCGAGTCTGTCCTTCCATAACAATTTAAAGCAATGCGTGAACTCGTGGATCAGATAAATGGGGTTGTTCTTGATGGCCTTGTGGTCCACTCCGGTATCGGGCACATACAGATTGAAAATGGCTGCCAGAATATATAAAGCGCCCGTCACGACCAAACCTACTTCGCCTGCGGTATTGATGCCGGTATCAATGAATGGAAAATCAAACGCCAGCAGGGACTGCGCAATATCCGGCCTGATCAGGAGGCCGCCGAGTGCCACGCCCAGGATAATAGCCAGCACGGTGAGTCCTTCGATCCAGCCATTGGCAACCACTAACAGGCGGTGCGGAAGATATTCCGTCACGATGCCGTATTTGGCAGGTGAATAGGCAGCGGCACCGAGCCCGACGACGGCATAGGCAATCAGTGGATGCACGTCAAAAAACATCAAGCTGCAACCAAGGATTTTGATGCCATTGCTGATGAACATGACTCGCCATTTGGGCATGGAATCGGCAAAAGCGCCAACAAAAGCGGCCAGCAGCACATACGAAACAGTGAATGAAGTTTTAAGTAGCGGCGTGTATTCCACCGGGGCCTGCATGACGTGCAACATGCCAATGGCAGTAATCAACAGAACATTGTCGGCCAGCGCAGAAAAGAACTGCGCGGCCATGATGATATAAAAACCTAACTTCATGTATGGGATGCGAGGTACGCGTAAGGAACGGCGTGCAGAAAAATATCAGGCACCGTATCAGACAAGCGACCGTGGTTAAAAGTTGCGGTTTTATAGCACGAAAGCAGTGGCAAGGATATGACGCTCTTGCATGAACCCGCGCTCGTTGACTCCAAGTCGAGCTATTTTGTGATTGAATTGCGGCCTTGACCCCGCTGCGTAATCCAGCGCCACTCGCTCTCTATTGATCACATGTCCCGACCGATTCATGCACGCCTTGACTGGGCTGCCTTACGCCATAACCATGCCAGGGTTCGCCAGGTGGCGAACCGTTCCAACATCTGGAGCGTGATCAAGGCCAATGCCTATGGGCATGGCGTGCTGCTTGCTGCGCGTGCGTTGGAAGAGGTGGCCGATGGCTTTGCGCTGATTGAACTGGACAGTGCTATCGCACTGCGCAAAGCCGGCATCCGCCAGCTGATTTTGCTGCTCGAAGGTTTTTATCGGGCGGATGAGTTGTCGCTGTTTGCCGAATGGGAACTGACGCCAGTGCTGCATGCCCTATGGCAGGTGGATGCGCTGATTGCCGCGCGCTTGCCAGTGCGTTTGCCCCTATATCTAAAACTTGATACCGGTATGCATCGATTGGGATTTACCGCCGCCGAATTTGCCAGTGTATTGGCACGGCTTGAAGCTGCCGGCTGCGCGGCATCCATTACCGTGATGACACATTTTGCCGATGCAGATGAAGACCGTGGCATCGCGGAACAGATGAATTGTTTGCGCATGATGACCAACGGGCATGCGTTGCCGTTGTCCCTGGCCAATTCTGCTGCGCTGCTGCGCTTTCCTGAAAGCCATGCTGATTGGGTGCGGCCCGGCATCATGTTGTATGGTGCATCCCCTTTTCCTGCGCGGCAGAGCGCGGCAGTGCTTGACCTAAAACCGGTGATGACGCTGGCCAGTGAAATCATTGCCGTGCGCGATTTGGCAGCAGGCGACTGTGTCGGCTACGGCGGCACTTTTATTGCCGAACAGCCCATGCGCATCGGCATCGTCGCCTGCGGTTATGGCGACGGTTATCCGCGCCACGCGCCGACGGGCACGCCGGTGCTGGTGGCGGGGCAACGCACGCACACGCTGGGGCGGGTGTCGATGGATAAGCTCTGTGTCGATCTGACCGGAATCGACCAAAAACTCGGTGCTGGTGAGACGGTGAAGATAGGCACAAGCGTCACTCTGTGGGGCGAAGGTCTGCCTGCAGATGACGTGGCCACCGCCGCAGGCACCGTGGCGTATGAATTATTCTGCGCTATCACATCGCGCGTGCCAATCATCGAAGTCAATCAATGAATCGACAATTATAAAAATGGCCAAACCAAGATCCGTCTATTCCTGTACCGAATGCGGTGCGACCGCTCCTAAATGGCAGGGCCAGTGCCCCGGTTGCGCGCAATGGAACACGCTGGTTGAAGCCGTGATGGAAACCGCCACGCCCGCTGGGCGCAGCTTTGCTTCGCTGGCCGGTGTGAGCAGTTTGCAAACATTAGGCAAAATTCAGCCGCGCATCGAGCCGCGCCAGCCCACCGGCATAGAAGAATTCGACCGTGTATTAGGCGGCGGCCTGGTCGCAGGTGGCGTGGTGCTGATCGGCGGCGACCCCGGCATCGGCAAATCCACCTTGCTCTTGCAAGCGCTGGCACGCCTGGCGCAGACTAACGAGAACGTGCTCTATGTTTCCGGTGAAGAATCCGGCGAGCAAGTGGCCTTGCGCTCGCAGCGCTTGCAGCTTGATGTCGGCAACATGCAAATTCTCACCGAGATCAATCTCGAAAAAATCCTCGCCACGCTGATGGCTTCGCGTCCGACAGTCGCGGTGATCGATTCGATTCAAACGCTGTGGTCGGATGCCTTGCAATCCGCGCCCGGCTCGGTGGCGCAAGTGCGCGAATGCTCGGCGCAGCTCACGCGTTTTGCCAAGCAAAGCGGCACCTGCATCATTCTGGTTGGCCATGTCACCAAAGATGGGTCTCTGGCCGGGCCGCGCGTGCTGGAGCATATTGTCGACACCGTGCTGTATTTCGAAGGCGACACGCACTCGAGCTTTCGCCTCGTGCGCGCGTTCAAGAACCGCTTCGGCGCGGTGAATGAGCTCGGCGTGTTCGCCATGACAGAAAAAGGCCTGCGCGGTGTATCCAACCCCTCAGCCTTGTTTTTGTCGCAACACTCGCTCGATGTCGCCGGTTCTTGCGTGCTCATCACGCAAGAAGGCACGCGCCCGCTGCTGGTGGAAATTCAGGCACTGGTGGATACCGCGTTTGGCAACCCGCGCCGCCTGACCGTGGGGCTGGAGCAGAATCGCCTGGCCATGTTGCTCGCCGTGTTGCATCGTCACGCGGGCGTGGTGTGTTCCGATCAAGACGTGTTTGTGAACGCCGTTGGCGGTGTGAAGATCACCGAACCCGCAGCGGATTTGGCCGTGCTGCTGGCGATCGTCTCGTCCCTGCGCAACAAACCCCTGCCCGGCAAGTTTGCTGTGTTCGGCGAAATCGGCCTGGCTGGCGAAATTCGCCCCGCCCCGCGCGGTCAGGAGCGCTTGAAAGAAGCCGCCAAGTTAGGCTTCACCCACGCCATCGTGCCCAAGGCCAACGCCCCCAAGCAGCCGATCAAAGGCATTGAGGTGATTGCGGTGGATCGGGTGGAGGAAGCGATAGAGAAAATGCGTGGGTGATATGGCACATCCATTACTGCCACTTGACGGTTAATACCTAATTGAGTATCGTACCGTCTCTTACGATTCATCCTGATGCTGCTGATGACATCCGGCAACTGATGGCAAATGATCGGTTTGCGGCGGGTAAAGTGGTGGCTTTGCTGCAACAGGCCAAGGCTGATCCGAAAATTATTGACTCTTTGTTGGATCACAATTTTGGAGTCGACCATGCAGCCGCTTACCACGTCAGCAAATGG
>DATCQI010000130.1:0-2979 GCA_036569545.1 Rugosibacter sp.
AAACATACGTGGCGGCCTGTCTTATCTGCGCTGGCTTTTGGCTTATTTCAAGGGTGATGTCGCCCTTGTCGCAGCTGCTTACAATGCCGGTGAAGGCGCAGTTAACCATTACCTGGGCATTCCGCCCTATGCGGAAACCCGTAATTATGTACAGCGGATTCTCGCCGTATTTCCGCAACGTGAACACCCCTTTAACCCTGCTGTCACCGACCCGTCGCCGAGCCTGTCACAAATTACGCGTCGCATGGCAAACGCCAAACCATGACCTGCGGTAGCAGGGTCCAAACATGACAAACCATCTGCGGGCACTTGGCATTACCTTAGCTCTGACGTTGACAACATTTCCCGCATGGGCAGATTTGCCAGAGACAATAAACAACCTCAAGCCTTCTATTGTTGTGGTGGGCACCTTTAGCCAATTACGCAGCCCATCGTTCCTGATGCGAGGCACCGGGTTTGCGATTGGCAATGGTTCAGTGATTGCGACTAATGCCCATGTCATTCCATCCACGCTCAATACTGCGCAACAGGAAACGCTGGCGGTATTGATCAAACAAGGCGGTGAGCTTCATCGGCGTAATGCCACTTTGCTGTCTACCGATGCAGACCATGATCTGTCCCTGCTACGAATTTCCGGCCCATCGCTTCCTGCACTAAAAATAAAGCCTGCGGCTGATGTACGTGAAGGGCAAACCGTCGCTTTTATCGGCTTTCCTCTTGGCGGCGCACTAGGGTTTTCGCCGGTGACACACCACGGCATCATTTCTTCGATTACGCCGATTGCGTTACCTGCAGGCAACGCCGCACAGCTAAAGGATAAACCGATTCGCCGTTTGCGCAGCGGCGCATTTTCCATCTATCAGCTGGATGCCACCGCCTACCCTGGCAACAGCGGCGGCCCGCTATTCGACGTGGATACTGGCGAAGTCGTTGGCATTCTCAACATGGTATTCATTAAGGGTACCAAAGAAGCCGCACTTGAAAAGCCATCGGGGATCAGCTATGCCATTCCAGCCAGCTTTCTGCAGAACTTGATAGCACACACACCGCAATAAACATCATTTACCTGTGAAATCACGATCACAAGACCATTACCTGAAGAGGTTAAGCAGTCAGCTTAAACTGGCATTTTCTCTTTTGGCTTGAATCCCACAGAGGCCTTGTGCCATAAATGTCGAACCAGCAAATGCACAGGCAACCGCAAAGCAAGCTCGCGCACGAATAACAGCTGATCGGCCACCCCTTGGACACGCGGCCGCGTCTGTGGATGGCGAGTAGTGGCAGCACGGGTCAAAAGCCATAACAACAGGCTGCGACCGGCCAGTGCATCTTGCGGCACAGGCGTGTGAAAAATGCGATGGCATAACGAAAAAGCACAACGGGCAATCTGACCCAAACCAACCGCCTCAGCACGCGCCAGCACCCGGTAGGCAAAATTCGGTGTCGTAGTTTCAAAATGCCGCATCAGCAGGTCAATATCCCACAAGTCACGCAACCCACGATCAAATTCTGAATTCAACAGCAGGTGGCTTGCGGCATGCAAAACCATATCTTCATCCTTCAAGCGAAACCAGTTGCCCGTGCCAGGAAGCGCAACAGCCTCTTCGACCATCCGCTGTGAATCAATCCGGATGCGACAAGTTGGCATAGCCAGGGAGTGATGCAAATCTACCGTTGTTCCCCGCTGCAAATGGGTCATCGGCGGTATTTCATGCGACCACTCACGGTAATATCTCTGGTCATATTTATCCTGCCGACTTACCGCCCATCCACCCAGCATCAAGGCCGCTTCAGCCTGGGGGAGGAATGGCCGCGCAACCAGCAGATCAATATCGGAGAATATTCGCCCTCGTGCGGCAGGCAAGTCAGCCGCACAATACGCAGCGCCTTTAAGCAACAATGTCGGTGTGCCTACATCCACCAGTGCAGCACTCAGAAAAGTTAACTCGCGCTGCACATCGTGCGCCAGGCTATCACTCTGTCGCGTGGCAGCCACCATATGATGCATTACCTGCGCTGGGATCTGTGCCGACGACCTCGCAGCATCCGCCGCCAGCACACTCGCCACGCGTGACATCACGCCACATGCCCGCGCCTCGGCCAGCAGCAAACTCCAGCCTTCCATATCCAGATGAGCGGCGCTTGAGTCGTCAGCCAGAAAATCGAGTAAAGGGGACGGACTAGGCATCATCGTCGGCCAGTAAATCGTCGAGCGCATCAACCGCCTCGTCCAGTGACGAATATTCGAGCTCCCAAGCGGGTGCAGACTGCGCCAGATCAGCCAGCCGTGAAAACCCCAGCGGCCCCAGCACAGGATAATTGAAAGACTGGTCAATCAAGCGCATCGCCGCTTGTCCTGCACCCACGGGACTCACGCGCAACGGCGCACCTGCTGTCCATTTGGGGAAAATAATCAACGCAGGCGGCGCCATTTCAGTGGCGCGATCAACGGACTCATCAGGCGCCCGCAAATGGGCAATCGTCCCTTTCTGTGTGTCGTGCGCTAGCGGACCAAACTGCGCCTCAGGATACCGCCGGCATATCAGCTCAATCGACTGGTTTTTCAAACTAATGGGGCGAGGAAAAGGAACCAGCCGTAATTGTGGCGCTGGCCCATCAATCAAGGCCAGTTCATCCGAAAAAAGCCGCCAGCCACGCAGTGCCAGTTCGGCTGTCAACGTACTCTTGCCACTGCCTGAAGCAGCCGACAGCATGACGCCTTTGCCTTGGCTCTCAACGACCGCCGAATGAAGAATAAGGTATTGATGAACCGAACTACCGATCGTCCAGTTCAACCCCCATTCGAATAACGCATGCGCATGATCAACTACCATGGGCAAAAAAGGCGCTTGACCAGAAAGGGAAAACACAACATTCCGCCGGAACCACCGTCGCAGCAACGACGCCGGGTGAATGGCCAAATCAAAGTCGTAGTAACCGCCTGAAAGTGATACCGGGTAATGGCCATACACCCGGCGC
>DATCQI010000131.1:0-6164 GCA_036569545.1 Rugosibacter sp.
AGTTCGCGGGCAAGACCAAAGGCGCTCATGCCGTAGATCAGGCCGAAGTTGATGACTTTGGCGGCGCGGCGTTGTTCGCTCGTTACCTCAATCGGCGTGATGCCGAAAATCTCGGCGGCTGTCGCACGGTGCACATCTTCGCCCTGGGCAAACGCATCGAGCAGACGCGCATCGTCCGACAGATGCGCCATGATGCGCAGCTCGATCTGCGAATAGTCGGCGCTGGCGATACGGTGACCGGGCGGGGCGATGAAGGCAGAACGGATGCGTCGGCCTTCAGGTGTGCGGATGGGAATGTTTTGCAGATTGGGTTCGCTGGAGGCCAGTCGCCCGGTGACCGCCACGGCTTGGGAAAAGTTGGTGTGCACGCGGCCCGTGCCGGGCTGGACCATCTGCGGCAGCTTGTCGGTGTAGGTGTTTTTAAGCTTGGCCAGGCTGCGGTAATCGAGGATTTTTTTCGGCAGCGGATAATCTTCGGCGAGTTTTTCAAGCACTTCTTCATCCGTCGATGGCGCGCCCGACGGTGTTTTTTTGACTACCGGCAAACCTTGTTGCGCAAACAGAATTTCAGCGAGTTGTTTGGGGGAATTGAGGTTGAAAGGCTGGCCCGCCAGGGTGTGTGCTTTCCCTTCGAGCATCTGCATCTTGATGCCTAGCTCGTTGCTTTGCTGAGTCAGTGCGGTGGCATCGATCAGCACGCCATTGCGTTCGATGCGAAACAAGACTTCGGCCACGGGCAGTTCCATGTCGCGATACAAGGCTTCCAGCGGCGGTTCCGCAGCGAGTTGCGGGCGCAGTACTTGATGCACGCGCCAGGTGACATCAGCGTCTTCAGCGGCGTATTCGGTGGCGCGATGGATGTCTACCTGGGCAAAGGAAATGCGCGCGGCACCCTTGCCGGTGATGTCGTCATAGCTCAGGGTTTTCAGCTCGCAATGCCGCGCGGCCAAAGAGCCAAGGTCGTGCGGCTTGTCGGACTCCAACACGTAGGATTCGAGCAAGGTGTCCTCAAGGACGCCCGCGAGTTGTACGCCGTGATTGGCAAAAATGTGCCGGTCATATTTAAGATGCTGACCGAGCTTGTGGTGTTGCGGGGATTCGAGCCAGGGACGCAGTTTTTCCAGTGTTTCGGCCAATGGCAGTTGTGTGGGTGCTCCGGCATAGTTGTGGCCGAGCGGCAGGTAGGCCGCATGGATTGCATCGCCTTCGCTTAGCGCAAACGAGATGCCGACGAGCTGCGCCTGCATCGGGTCCAGGCCAGTGGTTTCGGTATCCAGCGCGACGAGTTCGGCCGCCAGCAGACGTACTAGCCAGGCGTCGAGTTGCACTGCATCGAGGATGCAGACATAGCCGCTGCGGTCGGGTTCGGTGGATGCTGTAATAAAAGTCGGTACCCCAAGGGTACTTTCCAGAGACGGACTCAAGCCTTCGGGGCGCGCTGGCGGGACGCCGCGAAGCGTGTTTTCTTGCGCGCTGCCACCCAGCAAATCGCCTTGGGCTGCCTTGTTTGTCGTGCTGCGCCCCTCTTTTTGCGATGCGCCCAGTTCTCGCAACCAGCTTTTGAATTCCAGGCGAGTGAAGAGTTCGTGCAGTTTGTCGGTGTCAGGTGCTTGCGGCGTGAGCTCCGGGATCGCCACGGGCAAATCAAGATCGCATACCACCGTGACCAGCTTTTTTCCCAGTGGCAGAAACTCCAGATGCTGGCGCAGGTTCTCGCCCACCACGCCGCTGATGTCTTGCGCGTGTGCGATCACGCTGTCCAGCGAGCCGTATTGTGTGAGCCATTTCACGGCAGTTTTCGGCCCGACTTTGTTGACACCCGGTACCCCGTCTACCGCGTCGCCCATCAGTGCGAGGTAATCGACAATGCGCTCCGGCGGCACGCCGAATTTCGACAGCACACCCGCTTCATCGAGCGTCTCGTTGCTCATGGTGTTGATCAGCGTGACATGATGATTGACCAACTGTGCCAAGTCTTTATCGCCGGTCGAAATAATGCAGTCGATAGCGGACTGGGTGGCCGCATGCGCCAGCGTGCCGATCACATCGTCCGCTTCAACGCCATCTATCATTACCAATGGCCAGCCTGCTGCACGGATGCACTCATGCAGCAGTGGAATCTGCGCTGCCAGGTCTTCGGGCATGGCGGGGCGGTGGGCTTTGTAGGCGGGATACCAGTCCTCGCGGAAAGTTTTTCCCTTGGCATCGAATACCACGGCGCGGTAATCTGCCTTATAGTTGGCCTCCAATACGCGCAACATTGAGAGTACACCGCGGATGGCGCCTGTCGGTTCATTCGCGGCATTGCGTAAATCGGGCAGGGCGTGAAAAGCGCGGTACAGGTAGGAAGAGCCGTCAACGAGCAATAAAGTAGGCATGGAGAAATAAAAGTGAGTGCAAAAAACAAGTTGCCGGAAGGCTTTGAACTGACTCCCGCAGCACAGACCACAAGCGATTCGCGCGAGGCCTGGCGGGTGTTTGGCATTATGGCAGAGTTTGTCGAGGCGACCGAGCGTTTAGCGACGGTGCGTCCTGCGGTGTCGATCTTCGGCAGTGCGCGACTTGCGCCGGATTCCGAAGTCTATCGGCTGACCGAAAAAATCGCGCGCATGCTCTCGGATGCCGGTTTTTCGGTGATCTCTGGCGGTGGCCCTGGCGTGATGGAAGCGGCCAACAAAGGGGCGTTTGCAGGGAAAAGTCTTTCCGTCGGCCTCAATATTCAGTTACCGCATGAACAAAAGCCGAATCACTATCAGGATATTTCGCAGAGCTTCCGTCATTTTTTTGCACGCAAATACATGTTCGTCAAAGTGGCTGCCGCCTATGTGGTGATGCCCGGCGGCTTTGGCACACTAGATGAATTGCTCGAAGCGCTCACATTGATCCAAACAGGAAAAAGCCCTCGCATTCCAATTATCCTTGTGGGCAGTGAATTCTGGGCTGGCCTGCTGGACTGGCTGCGTACCCGGCTGGTGGCCGACGGCATGATTCATGCCGATGATATGAATCTGATTCAAGTAATTGATGATCCGCAACATATACTTGATGCGATTTTTGATCACTATGAAGCACGTGGATTTGCCCATCTCCCCGAAGAACACGAGCTCTTGCTCAACCTTTGATACACTGCTCTCTTTAAGGAAATCGCCATGCGCCGTTATTTATTTGTCCTCTGCTCATTGTTTGCTCTGACTGTTGCAGCACAAAGCACGCCACCAAAACTGGAGCCGTTGCCTGAGCCGCCACCCCCACCGTCGGGTGTCGTAGATGAATCGCTCGAACCTCAGGTGACTATCAGCAAACGCGGTGAAGACAAGGTGGAGGAATACCGGGTCCACGGCAAGCTGTACATGGTGAAGGTGACGCCGCCGCATGGTGTGCCGTATTATCTGATTGATAATCGGGGTGACGGCAGCTGGATACGCAACGATGCGATTGGCGGCACACACTTGAGCGTGCCTATGTGGGTGATCGGCACTTTCTGACTTGCCTGTTGTGAAGCCGTCTGTGCTGAAAAAGTCGGCGCTGGCGATACGCTGCGTAGCATTCAGCCTGTTTCTGGAAAGCTTTCTCGGAGGACGGCGGTGAATATGCCACTGATGCGTGATATTGCCACATTCGGGCAGGTATTCACGCCAGCCTCGGTGGTAGAGCACATACTGGCTCTGCGAAAAAATGTGGGGCGCGTGCTTGAGCCCTCCTGTGGCAATGGCGCATTTTCTGCGCGTCTTCCCGGGTGTGTGGCGATTGAAATCGATGCGGTGCACTGTCCGCCAGGTGCGCTCAATATCGATTTTTTCGCCTATCCGGAACACGAGCGATTCGCTACGATCATCGGCAATCCGCCGTTTGTAAAAGCGCGTGATATTGCACCATCAACGCGCCGCTATTTACAGTCGCGGCTGCTGGATGGGCATGCCAATCTGTATATGCATTTCATCGAAAAATCTGTGCGTCATCTCACCATGGGCGGCGAGATTATCTTCATTACGCCACGCGATTTTTTGAAAGCCACGGGTGCTGCGCGACTGAACACGTGGCTTTTTGAGCAGGGCACGATTACGGATTTTGAAGACTTGGGCGATGCGCGAATCTTTGTCGGCGCCACGCCTAATTGTGCGATTTGGCGATTTGAGAAAGGCGACATGAGTCATCGGTTGCACGATGGCCGCCGCATGGTGCTGGCGAACGGACAACTAATGTTTACTCGCACAATTTATTCCGTGCCGCTCAAGCGCGTATTTTTTGTCAAAGTCGGTGCTGTCTCGGGCGCGGATGACATTTTTACGCATGCTGAACTCGGCAATGCGGATTTTGTCTGCTCGAAAACAGCACAAACCGGCGAGACGCGGCGCATGATTCATCTGGATGAGCATATCGGTGTGGACGCAGATCGCAGAAGAGCGATCATGGATTATCTTGAATCCTTCAAGCAGCGCCTGTTGCAACGGCGGGTGACGACATTCACTGAATCTAACTGGTGGCACTGGGGGCGCCGACACCATGTCTCTGCCGCGCCACGTATTTATGTGAATGGCCGTACGCGCAATGCACAGCCGTTTTTTCTGCATCACTGTACTAACTACGATGGCGCTGTGCTGGCGCTTTTCCCGCATCGCTCTGACTTGACTGTGCAGCAATGCCAGCAGCTGGCCGATTGGTTGAATGCAGTGGATTGGCACGAGCTGGGTTTTATTTGCGACGGGCGTTTTATTTTTTCGCAGCACAGCTTGGAACAGGCTTTATTGCCGGAAGACTTTGCCGAGTTTGTCAGCCGGTGAGTCGTGTAATATCGCACAACATAAAATAGCAAAAATCTGCGGACAAGGATATTCATGATTCGCAGGGATCAAAGGAAGAAATAAATCATGGTTCCACATCTCACTACCGCCCTGACGGGGCCGCTGCTTGATCTAGAGCGGCGCTTTCTGGATAACGAAACAACGGTTGAGCGCTGGCTGCGCACGCAATGGCTGGATCACACGCCGCCGTTTTATGCCTCGGTCGACTTGCGCAATGCCGGTTACAAGCTCGCCCCTGTGGATACGAACTTGTTTCCTGGGGGCTTTAATAATCTCAATACGGATTTTCTGCCCTTGTGCGTACAAGCAGCCATGGCGGCGGTTGAGAAAATTTGTCCTGAGGCCAGAAACCTGTTGTTGATTCCTGAAAATCACACGCGCAATCAGTTTTATCTGATGAATGTGGCGCGCCTGGCAAATATTCTGCAACATGCCGGATTGAATGTGCGCATCGGCTCACTGCTGCCGGACATCACCGTACCGACGCCGCTTGATTTGCCTGACGGCCAGCGCCTTGTGCTTGAGCCCTTGAAGCGCCTGGGCAGTGATGGTCGGCGTTTGGGCCTGGAAGGGTTTGACCCGTGCGCAGTGCTGCTGAACAATGATCTCTCTGCGGGTGTGCCGGACATTCTTCTGCATCTGAATGAACAATTCGTCATTCCGCCACTCTGGGCAGGCTGGCATGAGCGACGAAAGTCGGCTCACTTTGCGGCGTATCGTGATGTGGCGCAATCGTTCGCGAGCGAATTAGGCATCGACTCCTGGCTGATTGATCCGGATTTTGAGGTGTGCAGCGGGATCAATTTTCACGAGCGTGTTGGCGAAGAGTGTCTGGCGGGTAGTGTGGATAAGCTGCTCAATCGCATGCGCGTTAAATACAAGGAATATGGCATAACAGAAGAGCCCTTTGTGATCGTCAAGGCCGATGCGGGCACTTATGGCATGGGCATTATGACAGTGAAGGATGCCAGTGAAGTCAGGCAGCTTAACCGCAAGCAGCGCAATAAAATGGCAGTGGTCAAAGAAGGCCTGCAAGTCACAGATGTGATTATTCAGGAAGGTGTGCCAACGGTTGAGCGGGTGGATGAAGGCACCGCAGAACCCGTGGTATACATGATTGATCGCTATGTGGTTGGTGGGTTTTATCGCGTGAATGCGACGCGCGGCACGGATGAAAACCTGAATGCGCCGGGTATGCGTTTTGAGCCGCTGGCCTTTGCGACGGCTTGCTCATTACCCGATGCCCGCATGGATCCGGATGCGCCTGTTAATCGGTTTTATGCCTATGGCGTGGTGGCGCGACTGGCGCTGGTGGCGGCGTCGGTCGAACTCGAACGTGCTGCTCCTGCGGAGGCAGCATGA
>DATCQI010000132.1:0-5119 GCA_036569545.1 Rugosibacter sp.
GATACGGTTGATTTGCATGTGGCGATTCATGACGGCTACGCCGAGGTGCGCGCCCGGTTGGGTTGCCGGCGCAATCTGCAAGCGGCGCAAGACGCGGGCGGGGCGCTGGTTTTGAATGGCGAGTCGCTCGATCTGCAAAAACTCGGCGTTGGTGATACGGCGCTGGATGCGTCGCGTTACACGCTGACGGATGACACGCTGACTGTGCATGTGCCGCTGCCGGATGCTTTCGTGCTCGAAACCGTGGTGCGCATCGCGCCGGACGAGAACACCCAGCTTTCGGGTTTGTACCGTTCCCGCGACGGCTATTTCACGCAATGCGAGGCCGAAGGTTTCCGCCGCATCACCTTTTTCCCCGACCGGCCGGACGTGATGGCGCGCTATTCCTGCACCATCGAGGCCGACCGCGAACGCTTCCCGCACCTGCTGTCGAATGGCAATCTCACGGCCAGTGGCGAAGCGGAGAACGGCCGTCACTGGGCGCGCTGGGAAGACCCCTTCGCCAAGCCGAGTTACCTCTTCGCGCTGGTGGCGGCAAAACTCGATGTGCTGGAGGACGTTTACGTCACCGCGTCCGGTCGCACGGTGCGCTGCGCGGTGTATGTCGAGCCCGGCAAGCTTGACCAGTGCGGCCACGCGCTGGCGGCGCTGAAAAAGGCGATGCGCTGGGACGAGGAACGCTTCGGCCTGGAGATGGATCTTGACCACTATATGATCGTTGCGGTGGGCGACTTCAACATGGGGGCGATGGAGAACAAGGGCCTCAACATTTTCAACACCAAATATGTGCTGGCGCGCCAGGATACGGCGACTGACGTGGATTACCAGAACATCGACCGCGTGGTGGGGCACGAATATTTTCACAACTGGACGGGGAATCGCGTCACCTGCCGCGACTGGTTTCAGCTCTCACTCAAGGAAGGGCTGACCGTGTTCCGCGATCAGGAATTCGGCGCGGACGTGCATTCGCGCGCGGTGACGCGCATCCAGGAAGTGCGCGGTTTGCGCATCGCGCAGTTTCCCGAGGATGCGGGACCGATGGCGCATCCGGTGCGCCCGGCGTCCTATGCCGAGATCAACAATTTCTACACTGCGACGGTGTATCAGAAAGGTGCGGAAGTGGTGCGCATGATCCAGACGCTGATCGGGCGCGAGGCTTTTCGCCGTGGCATGGATTTGTATTTCGCGCGGCATGACGGGCAGGCGGTGACGTGCGAGGATTTTGTCGCGGCGATGGAAGCGGCCAGCGGCGTGGATCTCACACAGTTCCGCCGCTGGTATGCCCGCGCCGGCACGCCACGCCTGCATGCTGAAGGGCAGTATGACGCGTCCGCCAAACGCTTTACTCTGATCTTGACGCAAACATTGGCGCCCACGGCTTATGAAGCGCGGCTGCGGGAAGCGGGCTTGCCTGTCGACGATGGACCACTGCATATCCCCGTCGCGGTCGGTCTGGTGTTGCCGGATGGCAGTGATGCACTGATTGAAAAAACGAAGGTGCTCTCGATCACCGAAACCACACAGCGTTTTGTTTTTGAGGATATTCCGGCAGCACCCGTGGCCTCGTTGCTGCGTGATTTTTCAGCGCCCGTGCATCTTGATTTTGAACAGACCGATGCCGAACTGGCACATCTGATGGCGCATGATTCGGATGCCTTCACTCGCTGGGAGGCGGGGCAGCGGCTGGCCACGCGCGTGCTGCTGGCTGGCATTAGCATTGGCGGCGTGGGTGGAGACTGGATTCCGGCAGATTTCGTCGCCGCCTGCGGGCGCGTGCTCGATGCCGGTCTAGGGAATGGGGACAGCGCAGCGCTCGCGGCAGAAGCCTTGACTCTGCCGGCAGAGCAGGTGCTGGCCGAAGAGGTGGCGGGGCGTGGTGAAGTCATCGACCCTGAGGCGATTCATCAAGTCCGTCTCAACCTGCGTCGTCATCTGGCAGCGCAACTACGGCATCGCTTTGAAGCGGCATGGATGTCGCTGGCATCGACCGAACCCTATGCGCCGGAAGGTGTCCAGCTTGGCCGCCGCGCCTTGCGCAACCTGTGTCTCGGCTATCTTGCCGAGAGCGATGCAGGCTATCTCTCAGCCTCGGTGCTGCCGAGATTATTGGCGCAGTTGAATGATGCTGGCAACATGACCGATGCCGGCGCCGCACTGGGCATTTTGGCTAATCTCGATCTGCCCGAGCGCGCAACGGCGCTCGCCATTTTTTATGCCAAATGGCAGGACGAAGCCTTGGTGGTCGATAAGTGGCTACAGGTGCAGGCCACCTCGCGTCTGCCCGGCACCACGGCGCAGGTCACCGGGCTGATGCGTCATCCGGCGTTTGATCTGAAAAATCCGAACAAGGTTTACTCGTTGGTGCGCAGTTTTTGTGCCGCCAATCCGCGCCATTTCCATGCGGCGGACGGCAGCGGCTACCGGCTCGCGGCTGATGTCATCATCGAACTACAAGCGCTCAACCCGCAGGTGGCCTCTCGCATCGCCCGCAGCTTTGATCGTTGGCGACAGTTCGATGTCGTACGTCAGGGCCATGCCCGCCGTGCGCTCGAGCGCATCGCCGCATGCAAGGATCTAGCGAGGGATGTGGCCGAAGTGGTGGCGAATGCTTTAAGGTAACTTCATGAGTGCGTATTTCATCACCGGCACGGGCACGGACGTTGGCAAGACTTGGCTTACCTGCGCGCTATTGCGCCACTGGCGCGCGGCAGGGCGGAGTGTAGGTCGGACGGTTCAAGCCTATAAACCGGTGCTCTCTGGCTTTGATATGGCCACAGCCGAGTCGAGTGATGCCGGGCAAATCCTCGCAGCCTTGGGGCGAAAGATTGATGTTGCTTCGCTGGACGAGATTGCGCCCTGGCGTTTTGCCGCACCCTTGTCGCCCGACATGGCGGCGGCGCGCGAGGGGCGGACGATAGATTTTGACGCGCTGGTTGCGACTACACGCCGTACCTTGAGCCGTCCCACCAGCACCGACTTCTGTCGGGTATTGGTCGAAGGTGTCGGCGGCGTGATGGTGCCACTGGATGCGCAGCACACCGTGCGCGACTGGATTGCGGCCAGCGGTTTGCCGTGCATTCTGGTGGCAGGCAGTTATCTGGGCAGTTTGAGCCACACGCTGACGGCACTTGAGTCGCTACGCAAAGTCGGTGCTGGTGTGACGGCGATTGTGGTCAATGAGTCGCTTGAATCGTTAGTTAGTCTCGACGAAACCATTGCTACGTTGCGTCACCATGTCGGGAGTGTGGATCTTGTGCCCATCTCGCGCGCTGCGCCTCAAGCTGGCATTGAAGCACTCGCGTTTCTGCTGAGTTGACCGCTGCTTAAAGCCTTATACTGCGCCCCTTTGTTCCCTACTTTTTCCCGGATGAATCATGAGCATCAAACCTGACAAGTGGATACGTCGCATGGCTGAGCAGCACGGCATGATCGAACCTTTTGAGCCTAGCCTGGTACGCGAAGTGGATGGCAAGAAGATCGTCTCCTATGGCACATCAAGCTACGGTTACGATATCCGTTGCTCGCGCGAATTCCGGGTGTTCACCAACATCTATTCAACGATCGTCGACCCGAAGAATTTCGATCCCAATTCGTTCGTTGAAATGGATGGCGATCACTGTGTCATTCCACCGAATTCGTTTGCTCTGGCACGCACGATGGAATACTTCCGCATTCCACGCAATGTGTTGACGGTGTGCCTGGGCAAGAGCACTTATGCACGCTGCGGCATCATCGTCAATGTCACGCCTTTCGAGCCGGAATGGGAAGGCTATGTGACGCTGGAATTTTCCAATACCACGCCGTTACCGGCAAAAATTTATGCCGGTGAAGGCTGCGCGCAAGTATTGTTTTTTGAGTCCGATGAAGTCTGTGAAACATCGTACAAGGATCGTGGTGGCAAATATCAGGGGCAGGTCGGTGTGACTTTGCCGAAGATATGACTATGCGTTTCCATTTCCCTATTATCATCATTGATGAAGACTTTCGGTCTGAGAACGCCTCGGGGCTGGGCATTCGCGCGCTGGCGGAGGCAATCAAGGAAGAAGGCATCGACGTGCTGGGTGTTACCAGTTATGGCGATTTGTCGTCGTTCGCCCAGCAGCAAAGCCGCGCTTCGGCTTTTATTCTGTCGGTGGATGATGAGGAGCTCGCCAATGAAGGCGAAGAGACGATCGCTGAGCTGCGCGCCTTTGTCGAGGAGATTCGCTACAAGAATGCCGAGATCCCGATTTTTCTGCATGGTGAAACGCGTACCAGTCGACATATTCCGAACGACATTCTGCGCGAGCTGCATGGCTTCATCCACATGTATGAAGACACGCCGGAATTCATTGCGCGGCATGTGGTACGTGAAGCACGCTCGTATCTGGATTCACTGTCACCCCCTTTCTTTCGTGCGCTGGTGCACTATGCAGCGGATGGTTCGTATAGCTGGCATTGCCCCGGCCATTCGGGTGGCGTTGCCTTCCTGAAAAGTCCGGTCGGGCAGATGTTCCATCAATTTTTCGGCGAGAATATGCTGCGTGCGGATGTCTGCAATGCTGTCGAAGAACTCGGTCAACTGCTGGATCACACGGGCCCGGTAGCCGCCTCCGAGCGTAATGCGGCGCGCATTTTCAATGCCGATCATTTGTTTTTCGTCACCAACGGCACCTCAACCTCGAACAAGATTGTCTGGCATTCCACTGTGGCACCGGGTGATGTGGTGGTGGTGGATCGTAACTGTCACAAATCCATTTTGCATGCGATCATGATGACCGGTGCAATCCCCGTATTTTTGATGCCGACGCGCAACAACTACGGCATCATCGGGCCGATTCCGCGTGAGGAATTTCTCTGGGAGAACATCCAGAAAAAGATTGACGCCAACCCGTTCATCATCGACAAGAAGGCCAAGCCGCGCGTGCTGACAATCACGCAAAGCACCTATGACGGTATTCTCTACAATGTCGAAGACATCAAGGAGATGCTCGACGGCAAAATCGACACGCTGCATTTCGATGAAGCCTGGCTGCCGCATGCCGCCTTTCACGATTTTTATGGCGACTATCACGCCATCGGCGCTGATCGCCCGCGTTGTAAAGAGTCGATTATTTTTTCTACGCAGTCCACGCACAAG
>DATCQI010000133.1:0-40063 GCA_036569545.1 Rugosibacter sp.
TGTTGCCATCTATTTATTGATACAGATTAGGTAAATCCCGCTTTCGTTTGGCCGGGGTCGTACTTGCAGGAGGCTTTGGCAAGGCCTGCACCAAGGATTCACCTTGCCATGCACTGTCTGTATAGCAGGCACGATCCAGATGCCGTAATAGCTTGGTCGATATCTCATCGCTGATCAGGCCTGAAAGAGCATTTAGCCCGGCGGGAGGGTGTTCCGGCCAGGCGGTAGCGGCCCAGGCCAACAGATGTTTGCGTGCCATATGTGGATCATTGTTGTGGCAAGCCTGCTGGAATGCCTTGAAAGATGTTCGGCCGGAAACCACGCGTTGCTCAGATTTTTTTAAAAAATTATTCGCCATGACCTTCGGTATCCGATGGCGGGATTTCCACCATGCTAGCAGCGTACCAAAAAACAGGATGCCGAGTCCGAGGCTAGCCCAGAGCCACAGCGAGACATGTACCATCGGAGCAGTAAACGCAATCGATTTTCTTATCGTATCAGTAGGAAGCCGGTTTGGTGTCATTGTGCTTGCCGAACTGGATGGTGCGGAAGTCACCATATCGCCGGAGATGTTGCCTGCTGCAGGCAACACATCGAGCACACGGGCCGGCAACGTCGCCTCGCGCTGGACATTGGCTGTCGTGTCCCACCATGCCAGACGGATGGTGGGCAATTTATAGCGTCCCGGCTGTGCTATGATGAGTGCAATATTCTGCTCACGCGTCCCAAGTATTGTCGTGCCTTGTAGCTTGTTGTCGACGCGCGATTTATCCGGATACAGTTTGATGCTGTTTGGCACCGGCATCAGCGTGTTGGGATCGGGTAGCTGCGCGTCGGCCAGTCCTAGCGCACTGAGACTGATATGGCGGGTAAGTGGTTCGCCGGCGTGGACGCTTGTATTACCAGGGATCCAGCTTTCCTTCAAGATCACCTTTTGCGCGGGCAGCCAGTTCGTACCGGCTGCGCCGGCAGGGCGCGGCAACACTTTCAATGTGATAGGTTTAGCTTGCAAGTGCAGCGGACGAGCCGCATCGACGATGCTTGGCATCTGCATGCGTCCAAACACACTGCCGAAGAAATTATCGTTTTGCGCATTAGGCACCATGGCGTCTAGCGTCGGTCCTTGCAGCGTGATCGGACCACTACGTAATGGAGACAACAGGTATTTACGTTCGATGACCTGATAGCTGCGACCGTTGCGCGACTCGATGCCTTGTTTGTCCTTCCCAAGTTGCTTGATCAGCACGTCACCACCGACAGGCGGACTCAGGCTAGCTTGATACAGTGTTTGGTCGGCATAAAGCCGCACGGTCAACACCACTGCGGACTGTACATAAGGCTGGCTGTGATCGACGGTCGCAGTGAGAAAGACGTGGGCTGTATCGGTGGCCGTTCCCGCTTGCCCTTCTGCTGATCCGCCACTTACTGTCAGCTCGAGTGCAGGCGATTGTTCGCCGCCCCATTGTAGGGAAGGTATGAGTATTTTTCCTTCATGCTTGGGGGAGAGGGCAAGGCTCAACTGGGTCAGCGACGATAAATGGCCATTGACGATCTGGATGGTGGAACCGCTGCTGGTGCCGAGTACCGTAAAATCGTTCTTTAGCGGCGCAAGATCGGGCTGCTCGTCGGGACTGTGGTCATTTTGTAGCAGAAGTTGCACAGTCTCGCCCAGTGCAATGTGGTCGCGGCCAAGCGAGGCCGTTACCGATGCCAATGAGGTGAGGCTGGTGACACAGGTGAGCAAGGCAGCAAGCAGGCGATATGCGTATTTCATTGTTGTCTCATCAGATGTTCGACCAAAAATTTGCGTCGCAACAATCCACCGGGATCATCGGGAATGCTGCGCAACCATTGTTCCTGAGCAAGCTGTTTTTCGTTGGGTGCGGCACGCGGTATAGTCGCACTGTCCACAGCACCGTTTAAGCTATCATCACTGCTGGCGCCAGTATTTTTTTGCGCGCCATTTTTCTGACCGAGGGTGGGTTTGTTGAGTTTCTCGGTAACATCCCGATGCGCTTGCTCAGCACTGTTGCGTTGGTCTAGTGTGGTGGGATTGCTGCTAGTGCTGCCGCTGGCGAGCGGCTGGCTCGCTTGATCGGCTTTTTCTTGTCCATTATTCCTTTGGGGGCGGGGCGATGGTTGCCCTTTTCCATTTTGCTTGCTGTTTGCGGCAAATGAAGATGATTTGTTCTGCTGACCTTGCTTACCTTGGCCATTTTTATTGTCCTGATTCTGGGCGGACGAGCCTGTGCCGTTGTTCTTCTTGTCACTCGACTTACCATCCTGCGACTGCTTGCCGGAGGAATTTTGCGGTGGAGGTACTTTTTGCTTGAGCGCGTTTGCTACCAGATCACGGTTATGGCGAGCATCCTTGTTGTTTGGATTGAGCTTAAGGACAAAATCATATTCATCAAGCGCACTTTGAAGATCACCGACATGCGCTAGCGCGTTGCCACGGTTATAGTGGGCGTCACTATCGTCGAAAACGCTCAGATCGTGCGCCGCCTGGGCGTAATCACCGGACATGATTTTTGCATAAGCCTTGCGGCGCGGATCAGCGAAAACCTTGGCCGCTTCTACAGCATCGCCTTGTTGTAATAAGGCTTCGCCCCTCTGGTCGGCATTGCGCCAAAGGCTCGACCATCCACTCCATCCGCTGTCGGCAGCATGGGCAGGTAACGCCAAGGCGAACAGGGTGAATACCATCAGCTTGTGCATCATAACCAACCCTTTCGTGTCAACGTGGCCGCCAGTAGCAGCAATATCGGCAGCAGCCAGATCCCTTCATCACGCCAGTGAGATACTTCAATTCCCTGGGCGGAAATGACGCCATGCTCATCCTGCTGGGATGTCTGCAGATCAGTAATTAGGCTGGGCAGGTGGGCAATATCTACGTATTGGCCGCCGCCGCTATTGGCCAGCTGGCGCAGCTTGCCTGTGTCTAGCTGCGCCAGTTGTGTTTGTCCATGCGCGTCCTGTGCAAAGTGTCCGTTTTTGTCGCGTAGTGGAGCGCCACTTGATGTCCCCACGCCCACTACACTCAGGGTGATGCCATGGGCCCTGAGTGCGGTAACGGCAGACATCGCGGCGGCCGGGTCGTCGAAGCCATCCGTCAGTACCACGATGCGGCGGTCTTTCGCGCTGACTTGTTCAAGCAACTTTGCTGCCTGATCGATTGCGGGGGCGAGCTGGTCGCCGGTAGTGGGCATGATGTCTGGCGCAAGCGGTGATAGCAGCGCCCGCACAGTTGCGGCATCTTCGGTTAGCGGCGTCACAGTATATGACTCATCACCAAAGACAATCAGTCCTACGCGCGCATCATGCGCCGCGCCAAGCATGTCATCGAGCGCATAGCGCGCACGCGTGATGCGATCCGGCACGAGGTCGGTCGCAGCCATTGAAGGCGAGAGGTCAAGAACAAAAACCCAAGAAGCAGGCGTGCGATAGGCTGCTGTATGAATCCGCTGCCAACTGGGGCCGGCCAGAGCGATGGTGGCCAGCGTCCACGCCAAGGCGAGCCAAGGCCAGGGGCGCATCCCTGTGCTGCCGCTTTTATCGAGACGCAGGAGGGGCAGGAGCTCGACATCGATCAGGCGCGACCAGTCTTGATTGTGTCGCCGCCGCCGTGCCAGCCACCATACTAGCCCCCATAGCATGGGTAGGGTGAGCAGCCACTGCGGACGCAGAAAATGAAAGGTATGCAAAAAGTTTTCCATATTCACGTCCGCTCCCGCATGAAAATCAGTGGCAGGCTGAGTAGCAATGCCATCGCCAGCGGCCAGGTAAACCACTCGTTGCGCGGGCGATACCATTGCTCGCGTCCAGTACTGGGTTCCAGTTTGTCGATGTGCGCGTATACCTGCTGCAATGCGTCGGCATCCGTCGCGCGGAAATATTCCCCGCGCGTGATGTGCGCGATCGACTTGAGCGTGTCTTCGTCAAGATCGGTATTGCCGCTCGATCCGAAGAATCCCGGTTGCGCGGCGGCGCCAACCCCGATGGTGTAAATGCGCAGGCCAAAAGACGCAGCCATTTTTGCCGCCTCTATCGGGTCCATCAAGCCGGCATTGTTGCCACCATCGGTGAGCAGGATCAGCACCATGTCACCGGATTGTTCCGATGCGTCGGGTTTGTTGCGCAGGCGTTTGATAGCCAGACCGATGGCATCGCCAATGGCGGTCTGTCCACCGGCGATGCCGACCACGGCCTGCTGTAAAAACTGGCCGACGGTATTCAGGTCGGCCGTCAGCGGCGCTTGCAAATAAGGGCTTGTACCAAACAGAATCAAGCCGACTTGGTCACCATGGCGATGTCTGATGAAATCGCCCGCCACCGCTTGAACGACGCTGAGGCGAGACGCATTGTCCGCCATGTCCTGCGTCGCCATCGAACCAGAGACATCCACCGCCAGCATCAGCCTTCGTCCGGTGGTCGGCACCGGCAGTGGATCGCCCAGCCATTGCGGGCGTGTCGCCGCACCGACCAGCAGAACCCAGAACAACGCAAACAATGCTCCACGACGCCATGAATGCACGTATAAGGTAGGTTTAGCATCGCCTGCAACGTTGGCGGCGAAGGGCAAAAACAGCACGTCACCCTGCGGCTTCGCGGCGGGTAGAAACCGGCCGAAAAGCCAGGGCAGAGGCAGGGCCAGCAACATCCAGGGCCAGGCGAAGTGAATCATTGTTTTCGTCTCTTTATAAAGGTACGTGCGCCGTTTAGCCAGAGGGTACGGTCAACATTGTTGCTGCTGATATCACCGCCATATGCCACTCGCAATAAATCGCTCCCCGCTGTACCAGAAAACCCAGTGCCGCCGTGCGCAATAACGAAGGCAATCCAGCGTTCGCCGCTGAGATTGGCAACGGCATCACGGCCAAACTGCGCCACGGCGTAGCGGCGTAGCAGGTGTTCGAGTGATTGGGCAAGCACTGTAGTGTCGCTATCCGAGGCCGCTATTTTTTCCAATTCGCGCAACGCGACACGGCGCAGCTGTACCGAGGGACGGGTTTGCCAGTAGGCGAGCAAAGCCAGTGTAACTACCAGCACAATCAGTATGCCCCACCAACCCGGTGCGAGCGGCAACCAGCCAGGTGACGGTGGTGCATGCGCAGGAGCGAGCTGAGCCAGCCAAGCACTTTCTACCTTGGGTGTTACGCCGCCCATGTAGGCTCCTTTAGCAACGTCACCAAGGTATCTGTAGCTGGCTGGTTTGTGGCCAACTGATTGAGTGGGAGATTCAGACGGGTCGCCATTTCCGTTAAGCGCCGTTCGCGTGCTTGCCAGGCCTTCTTCCATGGCATGCGGCTGCGTTCGCCATCCATCCACCAGAGCCGTTCGGGCAGGCCCACGCGATAAGCACCGCTGGGCAGGCCGCTACTTTCCAGCGGGTCGGTGATCCACAACAGCCGGACATAATTATGCAGGGCGGTACCGGCGAGTAGATCCTCGGTGGCTTTGTCCAGTCCGGAAAAGTCGCTGAGGATAAAAATCAGACTGCCGGGCTTCGATAAAGAGCGCAGCGTTGTGATGGCGGCATTCAATCCACCGGCTTGCGGCGTCCCTGGCTTCTGCGGCTGGGTTTCCACCAGCGCCTCGAGTATCAGTAACACACCGGCTTCGCGTTCGCGTGGCGCAAGAATGCGCGGCGCGTTGGTGCCATCAGAAATCACGGCACCAACGCAGTCGCCTGCAAGTGCAGCTACCCATCCCAGCAAGGCGGCGGCGCGCAATAGCACCGCCGATTTGAGCTGACGCTGGCTGCCGAAAAAAAGCCCCGGGTGCAAGTCGGCAATCAGCCAGACTGGACGCTCGCGTTCTTCGCGAAACAGTTTGGTGTGTACGCGTCCGCGTCGCGCGGTCACCCGCCAGTCGATATTGCGTGCGTCGTCACCGGCGGCGTAGAGACGGACTTCCTCGAATTCCAGCCCACGTCCGCGCTGGGCGCTGCGATGGCCACCCTGCAAACGAGCCAGCGCCGGGCGGCGAGCGTGCAGGCTGAGCCCCCGCGCCGCGCCGCGCAGAGCAGCGAGTTCGGCAAGATTGGGGATAATCATGGTGCTGGAACTTGGCGTAGCAGTTCATCGACGCAATCCTGTGCGCTGACACCGTGCGCTTGTGCGGCGTAGTCGAGCAGCAAGCGATGACGCAACACGTCGGGAGCGACCGTCTGCACATCTTCTGGGCTCACGTAGTCACGCCCATCGAGCCAGGCGATGGCGCGCGCACCGCGTTCCATCGCGATGGCTGCGCGCGGACTGGCACCCCAGCGCAGCCATTCCACTAGCTTGCCACTGTAAGCATCGGGGTGACGTGTGGCATCGACGATAGCGGCGATGTAGTCGATTACAGATGCAGTAAGATTCAGTTCAAGCACTTCACGCCGCGCTGCAAATACCGCTTCCTGCGGAATAGTGCGCGTGGGGGGTGGCAGTTCGCGTCCGTCTAGTGCCTCGCGTCGCGACAGCTCCATGATACGCCGGGTGTTGGCGCGATCCGGATAATCGACCAAGGTATGGAGCATGAAACGGTCGAGTTGCGCTTCAGGTAGGGGATACGTACCTTCGTGTTCGATCGGATTCTGCGTAGCCATAACCAAAAATAGACGTGGCAGGGCATAAGTGGACATGCCCACACTGATCTGGTGTTCACCCATCGCTTCGAGCAATGCGGATTGCACTTTGGCCGGTGCCCGATTCACTTCGTCGGCGAGGATCAGGTTATGAAACAGCGGGCCGCGCTGAAAGCGGAAACTGCCTTCTTCGGGTCGGTAGATGTCCGAGCCGGTAAGGTCGGCCGGCAGCATGTCTGGCGTAAATTGCACGCGCTGAAAGTCGCCTTCCAGCCCATGCGCGAGCGCCTTGACGGCACGTGTTTTGGCTAGTCCCGGCGGCCCTTCGACGAGCAGATGTCCGTCGGCGAGCAAGGCCAGCAGAAGATTTTCCACTAGCCGTTCCTGCCCCAGAATCTGGGTGTTGAGGTAACTACGCAGTTCCCGGAAAATATTGAGCGTATTGCTGCGCGTGCTGATTGAGTCGATCATTGCAGTATCCATTTGGTTTCCTGTCAGATTGAATGTTGTGGGGTGCTACAGTCGTGACTCGGCTCGGACGCCTGCCGATCCGACCAACATTACTCTGTGATCTGGAATCGGCGAAATACCATAGTGAGACATCGAGTTGGACATTTTTTCAGATTGAAAATTCTTGCCATGATCGCGGCTAAGAAAAACAGGACCAACCTGGTTAGTCAGTGCGATTTTTCTATTCAGTAGCACTACACTGCCAGTGATATCGACCTGGTTGTTCAGCTGAATTAGTTGCCAGGATTTGTCTTCACTGCTGCTGCGCAACAGGCTACCGCGCATGCCATAAGCATGCAGGGTGCCATCGTCGACAATCAGATCAAACGACATACCGTTGTAAGGCATCTGCATGGCAAATTTTTTTTTGGTCTTATCTAGGTGCCACGCCATTCCTTGTTTGCCCGTCAAGTAGGCCGCTTTGGCGTCGGGATAAGTCGAGTAGAAATATAGTTCCTTAGGGTTGTCCGTGCGGTCCAAGTGAGGCGTCCAGGGTTTACCACCATTTTCAATACTAAAACTGTGGTTGAACGTGTCGATAACATAACCTTCACGGTCATTTTTGAATGTAACATCGAGTAGTGATTGTGTGTTTTTCTTCTCGACCAAAGCGGTTTTCTGACGTATTGCGTGTTCCACTTTTGGGGTGCGTTCCATGCCGACTTTTGCGGCGGAGTATTTCCTGGTGATTTCTACGGCTGGTTTCCCATTGAGTGGCTTGGTCCAGATGATTCTGCCATAGTGACCTATAGCCCAGCCATTTGTGTTATCCCCATTTGTGTTATCCACAAACGAAATCGTAACCGGGTCGACGTTGACGGGATCAGAAGCCTGCGCCCATCTCTTGCTTTCATCGATCGAATACACGATATCATCATGCAGTCCTAGGGCGACGATTCGCTTGCCTGCCGTAGCAAGGTTAATCAAGGGAGTACTGGAAGCAAGTCGGCTGGAGGTTGCCAGTGTTTCGAGGCGCGATTTGTATTGATATTCTGCCGACACCACAGTTGATGTAGTCATAACCAGTCCGGCAAATACAACGCAAAGAAGCGTTGTATTCGTTTTAGTTAGCATGATAAAAATCTCTGGTTGTCATCTAATCTATTTAACTTGTTACTTTGTTCTTTTGTAGTTGATTTGTCAGCCGATATGCACCGGAACAAAAATCTGACTATCGCCGCGCTGGATGAGCAAGGCCACCGACTTTTTCATCTTGGTTATCATTTCACGTACCTGCTCAATGCTTTTTACCGGGGTGCCGTTGATGGCTAGCAGCACGTCACCGGGTTGTACCCCAGCCTTGGCCGCCGGACCTGCAGTATCCTCAATCAACAGGCCGTCTTTAATCCCGGACGTTTTTTTCTCTTGGGGTTGTAGCGGGCGCAGCGCAAGCCCGAGCTGCCCCTGGCTCGTGTTGTTATCTGCAGATGCCATCGTGAGTGCTGTGTCGTTGGTATTACCGAGAGTGACCGTTAGTTCTTTGGATTTGCCTTGCCGCCAAATGCCGAGTGTTACCTTTTCGCCTGGTGTAGCTTGACCCACTCGCACCGACAGATCGCCGGATGACTCAATGGGTTGTCCATCCACCTTGCGTACGATATCGCCCGGTTGCAGCCCAGCCTTGTCTGCTGGGCTTCCTAGATTAATGCTGGAGATCAAGGCACCTTCTGGTTTATCGAGCTTGAACGAATCAGCCAAGGTCTGATTGACGTCCTGGATCGTCACACCCAGACGGGCATGGCTCGCCTTGCCCGTTGCCACAATTTGATCCTTGACCCTGACTGCCAGATCAATCGGGATTGCGAAAGATAGCCCCTGATAGCCGCCGGTCTCGCTGAATATCTGAGAGTTGATGCCGATTACTTCGCCACGGGTGTTGAATAGCGGCCCGCCAGAATTTCCCGGGTTGACCGCGACGTCGGTCTGAAGAAAAGGCACGAAACCGTCATTTGGCAGCGAACGGCCTTTCGCGCTGACCACGCCGACTGTCACGCTGTTTTCGAAGCCGAAAGGCGACCCGATGGCGAGCACCCATGCCCCTACTTTGAGATCTCGGGTGTTACCCAGCGTGACGGTTGGCAGATTTTTGGCATCAATCTTCAACACCGCAACATCAGTCTTCGGATCCGATCCCAGCACCTTGGCACGAAACTCGCGCCGGTCGGTCAGTTTTACGGTGACCTCGCTGGCATGGTCGACGACATGCGCATTGGTCAGTATGATGCCGTTCGGGCTGATGATGAAGCCGGAGCCCATTGCGTGAGTTGGCATCTCGCGCTCCTGTTGCTCACCAGCACCGGGCCCTTGGAATTGGCGGAAAAATTGGTAAAGAGGATCGTTCGGATCCATTCCCGGCGGAAGCATTTGGCGATTGCCCAGTCGCTCATTCGATGTTTTCCGTACCCCGGTGATGCTGATATTAACGACAGCTGGACCGTAACGATCAGTAAGGGCCGAAAAATCAGGGAGGTTGGATGTCAGTGATGCTGCTTGCGCTGTTGCCATAGGCGTTGCTGTTTCGGCATGGGCAAACGCTATGGCGCCGATGTCAGCGCTGGTAAGAAAGCCGGCCGCTATCAAGACGGCGACGAGACGACGTGGTGCGAAAATTTGAGTATTCATGTTCGGTTCCTCAGATCAACAGTGGAAAGTCACAGTGTCAATTTACGGCCGAATACTTAGGCGATTCTTAAGGGATTCGTTGAGGCTGGTTTCGACCGTCCGAAATCGACCTGGCACAATGGGTGTCATAATCGAAATATTCCGTTTTCAGTCACGCCGACCAGTGCGGGTTCGGGTCGGATAGCTATGCGATTAATACCTCTTTTGATGACTTAGACCATTACTAGGAAACGAACCAGACGAGCAATTATCCAATGCTTACGACTTAGCCGTGCTCAGTGACATCATCATCAACCGTTTTCCGAAATATCTACATTGTTCAGCGAAAAGGCATTCACCTGCAACAAGATTACACAATGCAACTGGAATCCACGGGTGCTTACTGATTCGAGTTTAGATGGCCTGAAAACAATTCATACCAGTGGGGGGCTTATTGCCTGGATGCCATCGTGCTGCGCCAGAGCCGGTGCCTCATTGCGGTGATGATAGGGGCGAGCACCCGACCGCGAGTGCCGATGAGGCAGCATCCTTGAAGACAACTGCAGTTGCTGTCAAGGAAATTGGAAAAAACAGGTCACGGATCAATTTCAAGGCCCCTATCTTACGCAAGCACAGAAAAAAGCCCTTTCATTCCTCTAGTAATAAATTCAACCGTATTCGAAATGAAGACTGAGAGCAGACCAATAAATATTTTGATGTATTGGGTGTAATCAAGCATATTATTCATTCAATGGTTGCTCAGAGTTTCGTCTGGCGTTGTCCGTAATGCAGTGACTGGAATCTGGCTTTTGAGCCCTCGAATGGAATGACAATCATGAATACATTAATCCCGATGGGAAGCAGGGAATCGGACCACCACACGAAGCCCGCCCAGACTGGCAGAGTCTTCCAGCGTTAACTCGGCGCCATGGCGTCCCGCAATTGATTTGACTATCGCTAGCCCCAGCCCGCTGCCCATCGTCTGAGGAGCGCCATGAATACGGTAAAAGCGGTCGAGGACTCGTGTCCGATGTTCTGCTGGAATACCCGGCCCGCTGTCGTCCACACTGAGTTCGACAATGCCATTTGCGGCGTGTACTTCAACGTCTATTCGACCGCCCTCCGGGCTGTACTTGACGGCGTTGTCGAGCAGGTTGCGCACGAGGATGTGCAAGGCATCGGGGAATCCGGCGACGCTGGCTGCGTCGGCGTGACTGATGCCGAGGTCGATATGTCGCTCCTGCGCTGTAGCAACTATTTCCGTCATTGTGCGCCGCGTGACCTCGGTGAGCGATACCAGTTGGGGTGTCACGGTGCTTGCCGCGATGGTTTCCTGCTGTGCCAGCGCAAGCAACTGTTCTACCAGACGGGAGGCGCGATCAATTCCTGCATTAAGTCTTGTAGTGGCTACTTCACGTTCTTCTGCACTACCTGATTGACGCAAGCGCTGTATTTGCAGTTTTAGAGCGGTCAAAGGAGAACGTAGTTCGTGGGCGGCGTTAGCAACGAAGTGTTGCTGTGTTTCAAATGCATTGCTGACGCGTTTTAGCAATAGATTCAATTCCTTGACCAGTGGGGAAATTTCATCCGGCAAATCAGCTTCGCTGATCGATGACAAGTCGCTCGGTTGTCGTGCCGCTACCTGGCGGCGAATCCGGGCCACCGGCACCAGAGAGTGGGTTATGACCCAAAAGACCAAGAACATCAACACGGGCGTCATCAGAGCGATCGGCGCGATGGTGCGCAGAGCGATTTTTCTGGCCATGGCACGCCTCACGGTAATGTCTTGGGCTACTTGTACGGTTTGTGTCGCTATCTGTACCGATAACACTCGATAGATTGTTCCGTCGTGGGCTTTTACGTCGGAGAAACCAAGAACTGCAAGTGGGGGAAGTGCTGCGCTTCCCGCAGACTCGAAAATGCGTGCGCCATTGCTGGTCCATATTCGGATCAGAAAATTTCCATTGGTTTCTTTGCCCTTTCGTATCGGTTGTTCCCTGGATTGTTTTAGTGGTAGAGTAGGGCGCAAGGCGACCACCATCTGCTGCATGTGGTAATCGAAAATAGCATCGGTTTCGTCGAGGACGGTGCGGTAAGCGCTGTAACTTTGCACGACCGCCACAACAACAATGGTCACGAGCAGCAACCAGAGCAGACGAGCACGTAGCGAATGCGAAGACTTGGCACTCATCGCTAGTTATCTTTTCGACTGACGCTATTGCAATCCTTCAAGGCAATCACGCTTTCGGCACCATATAGCCAACGCCGCGAACATTACGGATCAATTCGGCGCCCAATTTCTTGCGCAGGCCGTGAATGTAGACTTCTACTGTGTTGCTGTTGACTTCGTCTTTCCAACTGTAGAGTTTCTCTTCGAGTTGCACGCGCGACAGCACCATCCCCGGCCTTGCTAGCAGTGGCTCCAGCACAGCCCATTCGCGTGAGGAAATAACCACAGGCTGACCCGCGACGGAGACTTCACGAGTTGCCGGATTTATACTGACATTTTTGTATTCGAAAACCGGCTCGGCACGTCCGGATGCCCGGCGCAACAAAGCGCGAATACGTGCCAAGAGCTCTTTCATATCATAAGGCTTGAGTACGTAGTCGTCTGCTCCTGCATCCAGACCTTCAATGCGCTGCTGGACTGAGTCGCGTGCTGTGGCGATGAGGACGGGAATACGATCACGACGAGCACGCAAGTCGCGCAGTACGTCCAGGCCACTCTTGCCCGGCAGTTTCAAGTCAAGCAGTACCAAATCGTAGGTCCCAGCCAGCAATGTTATGTCGGCCATTTTTCCATCCTTGACCCAGTCGACGGCATAATCTTCTGCGCAGAGCAAATCCAGTACAGACTCTCCAATCATGATGTCATCTTCAACCAGCAGTAATCGCATATTGGCTCAATCTACTTGCTATAAGTACTATAAATGGCTATTTACCTTCTCCTGCTAACGGTCGAACTAGCCACCTTACTTTCATTAATCTTCCAGAATTTTTCCATATAAATGTAAGTGAACGAAGCCGACCACCCAATGAGCAGCAGTCCATTGAGTGCTTCTAATCCGCACACGAGACGTAATGGACCTATTGGATAGATGTCTCCGAATCCAACCGAGGTAAATGTCTCAGCGGAGAAATATAGAAAGGTCGAGAAAGTATCGACGAAATAGCCACCAAAATTGCCCAAGCCAAATTGATCCCGCAGAAAATAGTAGGCCAAGGCATAAAGCAGAATTTCTAGCAAATGCGCAATAAAAGTGCCAATGATACCGATCAGTACGCGAATGCGTCCAGAGATGGCTAACTTGGGTAGCAGAGCAGACATGCCGCGTAGCAGCTCATAATGCAGAGTTGTGGTGAGAAGTACCAACATTGTGCAAATTGAGACTGCTATAGGCATCCTTTGTCTCCTAAGACATTGGCCCAAGGCCATGTCCAACCTTAAAAAACTGGAGTTGCGCTTTACTGATGAACCGATTCTCGCTAATGTTAATTCTCATTTGCCCTGCCACTTGCAATCGGAGGTGTTCGGTCACATTTTTATGTTCGATGCCCGGCCTGCTCTTATTTTGCGATAGACGTCTTCCACAGTCGAAATCCACCCAGAAAGGCATTCGCATTGCTGCCAAGCCGGCAACCGAGCGGTAATTCTGACAGCTTTTTTGCGTTGCCGCCACCGATGACGATGTCGTCAGGTTCCAGCGCAGCGCTCAGACGTTTGACGACTTTGCAGACATGGTTTTGCCAACGTTTTTTTCCGAGCCGTTCGAGACCGCGCTTGCCGACATAATCTTCGTACGTGGCTTTCTTATAGGACAAATGCCCGAGTTCCATCGGCTCAACGATACCATCCGCAATCATTGCTGTGCCAAGGCCGGTGCCGAGCCCCAGAAACAGCATCTTGCCGCCCTTGTAGCTACCCAGCGCCTGCATTGCGGCGTCGTTGATTAGCTTGACCGGACAGCCAAATGCCGCCTCGTAATCGAAGCCAACCCATCCCGATGCGAGATTGTGGGGCTCGGCCACTGGCCGGTTGCGCATCACTGGGCCAGGATAACCGATCGCGATTGCGTCATATTGCAAGTCTTTGACAAGGCGCTTGACGCCAGAGACCATTTTGTCTGCTGTTAATGTAGGACCCGAGGCAAACTCGCGCGAGGTTTTTTGTCCGCTAGCGAGTGTTTTTACATGGGTGCCACCAATATCAATTACCAACACCTTCACTGCGACCCTTTCTGCATATGTGATTGAACTGCTATCGTTATCGCGAGAACATTTTGGTTATCTGACAATTATCTTAGCTGAATCGACGAATCGATAGTTGTTGGGAATTGCTGGATTTGTTAGCGAGAATACTCCTTTCACCCACGCCCGGAACAATCGTAGATCGAATCGCGGCATGGACAAAAGAAGCTGCCAGATTCGTGAAGTCTGGCTTGTCAAGCGACGTTATTCAATTCCAGAATCTTCCAACATCTGCGAACGCGGGATTTGGTGCATTCTATGCATGGATAATTTCGGGGGTGCGACGCTTACTCCAGACTAGTTTGCCACGCAATGCCCCATCTTCAGCCTGCCTGGAGCGAGCTGCGTTGTATCGGCATCAAGAGAGCCACCAGCTGCCACACGCGAACGGAATTTTCATGCTGGCGACAAAAGGGTATGCGGATCGGATGAGCACAACGTCGCCAGCCGTTCCGCCCTATTCATGCGAATGCTCCACATATACTGCATTGCCAACTGGTTCAACCTAGCAGACGAAGTCTGAGAAAGTGCGCTCTATCGAATGAAAATTCCGTTTGTATCAGGGTTTCGACACGATTTTTGTTCGCCTTTGTTTGCTACAGCTATTTGTTCAGCGATTCCCTAAAGGTAATGTTGGTGTCAGCCCAATATGGAATGGTTGCGGCCCACAGGCAATGCATGCTTGGGCATTGAAACGATAAGGATGACTAAATTTTGAACTGTTGGTTTTAATTAAGATTGAGTTAAGTATATATAAATATGCTCACGCTCAAGGTCACAATAGTCGCTTTGGTTAAACCAACTGATGATGATGTAGTGATCTTAGGCAAATTTTTATCCACACTTAGTCAGATAAGGAGCTTTCAAATGAAATTCAAGAAATTAGCTGTACCGGCAATTGTGCTGGCAATGGCATCCTCCATGATTGGCTACTCCACCCTGACGCAAGCTGCAGACAAAGCTAAAACACCGATCGGTTCTTTGGCAACGAAGCTCAGTCCTGAAGATCAGGCGTTGATGAAGTTCTCTGAGTCTGGAAGTTCCGCCATGCGAGCTATACAGGCTGCTCGTATTGCTATCTTTAACGGTGACACAAAGCTCGCGATGGAGAAAATGACGTTGTCCAAGACATTCATGGACCAAGCAGAGAAAGAAGCCCCTAAATTCGATACAGTGTCGACAATGATGGTCGGCGGGAAAGCAGTCGGTGCAACGTCCAGCATGAACGAAGTCAAGCGCGTGCCGGTTGATGGGCGATTGATTCTTGCGGACAACTTCGTACTTACACCAGAGAAGAAAGTGCACATCGACAAAGCGAACGAGTATTTCAAGAAGGGGAAACATGCGGAAGCAGTTGAGGAATTGCGCCAAGGCGAAATAGATGTGAGCTTTACGCGCACATGGATGCCAATAAAACAATCCAAAAAACATCTCGATCAGGCGATCAAGCTGGACAAGGAAGGCAAGTACTATGAGGCCAACCTCGCGCTCAAGGCGATCGAAGATGGCTTGAGCGTTGATTCTGTCAGTCTTTTGGGCTTACCAGGGAATGTTTCGAAGTGATGTTTCTGGAGACCTCGGTGGAACAAGTTCAAGTTTATTATGCAAGGGTGTACGAACCGTCACATGATTCATCATGTACGCTCAAGGTCAATGTAACTGTTTATCAACTCGGAAGCATGATGTGAATGTAGCAGTATTCGTGGACGGAAAAAGATAAAAACATGTACGCTTTCGGTCATCCCGGAACTTCACCAACGTGGTCTCGTAGCGCCAAGGACATGGTGGGCTGTGCCTTGGGTCCGGCTCGGCTTTGGTATACGACTGGCTTCGGTATTCTCAACGAGGTTTACTATCCGCGTGCCGATCTCCCGCAGATTCGTGATCTAGGGTTCATTATTGCCGATGGTAAAGGCTTCTGGGTCGAAATAAAGCGCTTGAACAATTACAAGGTTCGGTTACCTGCGTTCGGAGTTCCGGCCATCGAGATAGTTCACGAACATGAATGCTTTACGCTTCGCCTGCGCATTGCAGCAGACCCTGCGCGCGATGTTGTCTTGATTGAGGTCGCACTCGAAGGCGAGAGTGGGTTGCGTCCTTATGCACTACTGGCGCCGCATCTTGGCGGCAGCGGCAATGACAACGTCGCTGGAATCGGTAGCCATCATGGGCGTAAAGTCTTATGGGCAAAGCAGGGTCCATTCGCATTAGCACTGGCAACGGTGAATGCAAAACAAATTGACGCATGGGGTGCAAGCAGCGTCGGCTATGTAGGTGCCAGCGATGGCTGGCAGGACTTTGCGCGCAATGGCGCACTAACGTGGAATTTTGATGAGGCGGGTCCGGGAAACGTGGCACTAATCGGCGAGCTTCCACAGAAAGCTACATTGGCGCTAGCGTTTGGCACCAGTCGCCGATCAGCCGCGACGTTGGCCTTCAGTTCGTTGTGCCAGCCATTCCAACAAATATGGGACCTTAATGTTGTGCAGTGGCGTGACTGGTCTACAAAGTTGTCTTTGCCAATGGGTTTGCCTGCTGAATTACAAGATGAGTTGCTGATCTCGGCGATGATGCTGCGCGTGCATCAGGACAAAACTTATCCCGGTGCCATGGTCGCGAGTTTGAGCATCCCCTGGGGTAATGCCCACGATGATGTTGGGGGCTATCATCTGGTCTGGCCACGTGATCTGGTCGAAAGCGCTGGAGGCTTGCTAGCGCTTGGTGCGTGCGATGAGGTACGCGATATCCTGTGTTATCTCATTGCCACGCAACATGCCGAAGGTAACTGGTCGCAAAATCAATGGCTGGGCGGAAAACCATTCTGGAATGTGCAGCAACTGGATGAAACCGCTTTTCCTGTCCTTCTCGCGGCGGCACTCGCAGAACGGAACGAACTCAATGGCGTGGAAGTTGGCAATATGGTGCGCCGCGCATTGACGTTTATCGTTTGTCATGGTCCTGCGACAGAACAGGACCGCTGGGAGGAAGATGCGGGGGTAAATGCCTTCACACTGGCAGTGTGTATCTCGGCGCTGGTATGTGGGGTGGAGTGGCTGGATGAACCACAGCGTTCCTTCGTACTTGATCTTGCCGATTATTGGAATGCCCACATTGAGGATTGGACGGCAGTGCGCGATACAGCGCTTGCCCACACTTGCGGCGTGGATAGTTATTACATCCGGATCGCCCCGGTGGTCGATTTGTCCAATAATGGAAGTCTGAAGTATGTGCTTCCCCTAAAAAATCGCGCATGTGATCCCGGGTTGACTGCCGATGAGCAGATCGGCACAGATTTCCTACAACTAGTGCGTCTGGGGCTGCGCGATGCACATGATGTGCTTGTCGTCGACAGCCTGAAAGTGGTTGACCATCAATTAAAAGTTGAGACGTCATCAGGTGATGCATGGCACCGTTATACTGGCGATGGCTATGGTGAACATGACGATGGTAGCCCTTTCGATGGTGTTGGTCGTGGCCGTGCATGGCCGATGCTGGGGGGCGAGCGTGGTATGTACGAACTGGTAGCGGGTAAGGATCCTCTGCCTTATCTGCAAGCAATGGCAGTCATGGCCGGACCTGCCGGCATGCTGCCCGAACAGGTGTGGGATGCCGAACCGATTGCACAACGTGGATTGTTTTCTGGCCGACCCAGCGGTTCGGCAATGCCACTGGTCTGGGCACATGCCGAATTCATCAAGCTGGCCCGGAGCCGCGAACTCAAAACACCTTGCGACCGGCCCGCCGCAGTCTGGAAACGATACCAAGGCCGCCAGCCGACAATCAAGCGGGCAATCTGGATGCTGCGTTTCCCGATTACGTTGTTGCCTGTCGGACAGGAGTTGCGCATTTGCTTGCCAGGCCCGGCACAGGTGCACTACGGTGTCAACGGATGGAACGGGATTACGGATATCGAGACGATTGACAGCGGCCTTGGCCTGTATGCCGCCGACCTTCCCACCGCGCAACTACAAGCCGGACAGAGCATTGACTTCACTTTTTATTGGAATACTTTGCAGCGCTGGGAAGGATGCGACTTCCATATCGAAATCGTTTCAGCTGTTACATGATACAGGAGTGGTCAATCTCAATTTTGGAGTAAGCCCTCATGAGTAATTTTTTTTCGGGTACATTCAATTAAGGACTGTCAAGACTGTTCACAAATGACAAAATTATGTACTGAAGTAGGTCGGAAAAAACAGAGGCCACCAATTTTTAAAATGGAACGAATGAAGGAGGCAAATGGAGCGGATACCGTAGGGAAACTCATGTCGGGAGACCTCCTACAATTACGATTATGTCTAACCGAACTGTAGCTAGCGGCATGAAATTGACAATCGGCGGTATCGCGAGCAACCTGGCGCAGTTATCCATCGGATTGACGACCATCAACAACATTCGGTCAAAGTGAAGATACAAGGGTATATCAGGTACATAAGGAAAATCGTTATTCAGCTAGGTATGATCGGATTAGGCCGCAGGGAAGCCAGCTTGGTGCGGCGGTTCAAAGGATGGCCACCACTGCGTGATTTATGACGTGAACCCAGCGGCCGTGAAAAAGATTGTGGGCCGCAGCGTTAAAGGGGCCCCCTCTATTGAGGAGATGATCTTAAAGCTGGAAAAGCCGCATACGGCTTGGATTAGGGTGCCTGCCAGTGTAACTGGAAAAACTGTCGATGAGTTGGCTTCATGCATAGGTAGAGGTGGGGTATACGAACTATCTCGGAGTATTGCAATGCTACCGGCTCGATGCACTGAATGATCCGTGCACTCAGTGCTAGACTCTATCGCTGTACGAGTTGGCAGTGAGCCAAAAATCAAGGTGTGACCTTGACGCACGGCTGAAGGTCCGAAAGCGAGTTTATGGAAGCATCGCGATGAATTGCACTGGTTTGGAACTGTGCCGCTGGCATGCGCTTTCTGATGTGCAGGCTTTGAAGAAAGCAGCGATTGAGACCATTCTTGCCAGTGCGGCCCAGGCCATTCATGAGCGCGGACAATTCCATATTGTGCTCGCCGGCGGAAACACTCCGCGCGGAATCTATCATGAATTGCGCACAGCCAAGACTGATTGGTCCACGTGGCACATCTATTTCAGTGACGAACGTTGCCTGCCGTCTACCAATTCAGAGCGCAACTCGCGCATGGCAGGGGATGCTTGGCTCGATTACGTGCCTATTGCTTCAGCTCAATTGCACGTGATACCGGGGGAGCTTGGTGCCTTGCGGGCCGCCCAAACATATGCCGAAACACTACGCACCGTCGGCGATTTTGATTTGGTGCTGCTCGGACTTGGCGAGGACGGCCATACCGCAAGCCTGTTTCCCCGTCATGAATGGGGTACGGCATCCGGGGCGCCGGATACGCTGGCAGTGTTGGATGCACCTAAACCGCCGCCGCAACGGGTCTCGCTGAGTGCGGCGCGGCTGAGCAGGGCGCGGCAAGTCGTATTTCTTGTCAGTGGAGAGGCTAAACGCAGCGCAGTTGTCAGTTGGCGTTCTGGCGAGGACATTCCGGCGCGCGCTATCATGCCGGCGGCAGGTGTCGACGTGTTGGTGGAATCCGCGTTGCTCTCGCCCTTGGCGCTTATAGAAGGAGGGAAGGGACAATGATGACATTCCCCAAAAAATCAGGATCCGCGCAAAAATTTACTCAGAAAACCTGAGATGCTCATCTCTTTGGCAACTTATGGTCTATTCCGAAACCCGTGTATGCCAAGATCATAATGATTATCCATGGATGACGATCTGCACTTCGAACGTGCGCAGTTAGGCTTGAACATCGCATTTCATATTCTGTTGCCGACTATTATCATTGATGGGCGTGGTTTCTTGTTTATTTCCGCGTGAAACTGCTAAGGACTGGCAGCGCCGCTTGCGCTTCCATCTGCAAGCTATAGACCAAGGTGCTCGTCCTGGCCCGCTACACGGTTTCGAGTTGGGTCCATCGTATTCTCGGGCTGGGTCGTGACTGAAATGGACCACCAGCCCTCGCTGGTCACAGGCAGTTTGCTCGCCTCACGAACAGCAACTGAGTACCAGCGACTGCTTGCGATGCCGAGTCTGACGGATCGGGACATTGGAAATCATGAAAACAAGATCGAGGCAAATTTAATATTTGCCGGAGACTATCTATCGGCGAAAACGGAATTGCTGAAATGCAATGCGGCAGATATTGATTATTTGATAATGATCCGTAGCAAGGATGACTATTTAAGATCGTATTCTAAGTTGGCGGCGAGGACGGTTTTTAGCTAGTCGTACAGCCACTTCGCTGACCGGTCGAATTTGTACGTCTTTTAACCGGACACTACTAATGTTCATTGAACTTGGCTGATTGGGGACACAGGATCAGTCAAGTTTGTTGCAAAACTAAAGGTAAAGTACTGCAGGGAATACTGTAACTGCAAGCAGCAAAACTACCCATTCTAAATTGCGGCGTGCCAAATAGCCCGTAAAGTGCATCACCAAGACGGTGATGGCAATAATGTAATAGAGAATAAATAGCATAGAGTTTTCAGTTCAAAATGAAGGTCAGGGAAAATCCTATCATTATTTACGATTGTGGACAGGATGACTAACATCGCTAAGTTTACACCGAATTTAATTTAGCCAATAGCTAGGTGGCTCTACTCTATATTGCCCTCTAATGATTCGGGAAACAGGCAGTGACACTGGAGAGAGTAATGCTAGGGTAAATTTTCAAAGTAAGTTAAAATTTTCGAAATTAAAAAATGTAATGAGGAGTTCTTCAGTGATGTCTAGTAAATTCTTTGAGAATTATTTGGATGAACTGTGCGCGCGTCATGAAATCGAAGATACGTTAAAGCGTTTTATTCGCGGTATCGATAGGCAAGACTGGCAACTTGCCTTATCGACTTATCATGAGGGAGCACGGGATGAGCATGGGTTTTTCAATGGCCCGGCTGATGAGTTTTTAGAGCGCGTGGCTCAGGCTCACGCACATCAAGAACACTCGATGCATTTCATGTCCAATTTACTCATTGATTTTCTGGCCTGTGACGTCGCGGTGGTTGAGTCTTATTTTTTGGTATTTCAGCGATTTGGCTCAGAAGCATCAGGTGTGATCCCGGGCAATAGTGGAGTACGAAAATTTGCTACTGCGCGCTATATCGATCGATTTGAAGAGCGTCATGGCACGTGGCGTGTTGCGCGCCGGGTATTGGTTCTTGGTGATATGCAAGAAGAGCAGATAACTTCACCAATCACCATGCCTACTGGATTTGTGATGCAAAAACACAGTATGGAAGACTATCTTTATCAGGTAATGGGCGGCTGATTTTCAAAAGAGCACTCTATGCATGAGTGTGCCCGTCATTCACACTGCGCGCAAAAAATAACATGGAAGAAAACCTATTTGGGTGGAAAGGGAGTGGCAGGTGCTGAGTAAAGCAAATAACCAGTTGATTACAGAAACGGGGCAAGGCACGCCGATGGGGCGATTGATGCGAGAGTATTGGGTGCCGATTCTTCGGTCATCCCAAGTCAAGCCAGGTGGAGCGCCTTACCGTGTCACCGTGATGAGCGACAAGTATGTCGTGTTCCGCTTGCGTAATGGCGAAGCGGGTGTAATGAATGAGGCTTGTCCGCACAGAGGAGCATCGCTCGCGATGGCGCGGAATGAAGAAACTGGCCTGCGCTGTATTTATCACGGTTGGAAAATGGCGCCCTCAGGCAAATTGCTTGATGCACCTACGCACGCGGTAGATGAGCCATTGCATGAGATTAGAACGGGGGCACATCCGGTGCATGAGGGGCAGGGAATCATCTGGGCGTGGCTAGGCAAAGGGACTACGAGTGCTGCTGGCACTGTTAAAACAGCACCGCCATTTCGCCCCTTATCATTCACTGATTTGCCCGATAGCCATGTTATATCGGCAACGGCTGTGATTAACTGTAATTGGCTGCATCCGCTGGAAACCTTATGGGATGTGTTTCACGCGCAGATACTGCATAATCAAACCAATCGTAACTCGAGTCGCGGGAACGCCTATTTTTCCAGCTCAGGACGGCGCACAGATAGCGGCATTGAATTTGATTACCCCGAAATGCGGGCGCATTCAACGGATTACGGCTTTGCGTACGCGAATCACGATGCTGCCAAGACCACACATTTTCATTTTATCCTGCCATTTATTCAGCATCATGCGATTAGTCCTGGTGCAATGGCTGATAAAGGATTGCAAATCAGTGTGCCTATTGATGACGATCATGCGGTGCTGTGGATGATCTTTTATAACCGTCATACGCCATTACAGCCAGATGGCTTTGCCATGCAAAATCTGGCCAGCATTCCCAATCTCAACAATTTTCTGGAAGAATTGGGTGAACGCACAGCCGACAACCGCTGGGGGCAGGATCGTGATGCCGTTGATCGGGGTGAAAGCTTTGCCGGATTTGGTGGCAAGAAAACCACGCTAATCAATATTTTTGCAGAAGACCTGGCAGTTATTGAAAGCCAGGGGCGAGTCGATCGCTCGCGGGAGTATCTTGCCCCGGTTGATCTGGCTTTGGTCAAGGGGCGAAAAACCTTGGTCGATGCAGTCAAAGCTTACGAGCGAGGCGAGGTACCGCTCGGTCGTGATCATGATTTGAGCGAAATTGAAGCAGGGTTTGACGTGGTGAAAGCACTGCCCTGAGTCTGGCAAAGTCAAATCCACCAAAGATAAAGACATTAATCACATGGTTTTAACCCCGTTTTAACTCTCCAGAGGACACCTATTGTGAGCCATTCATTTCGTCTATTAACTTACGCACGTGATAACAAGCCTGTCGGCGCAGTATTCATGAACAACCAAGTGTTTGATCTGGCCGATGTGTTACCTAGAGCACCAACTGTGCTTGATGTATTGAATGATTGGGAAAACACGCAACCAGTGCTCGCTACACTGGCTAAAGATTCAAGCCGCCTCGCCTGGCTCTCTGGTCGCTCGCTGGATACGGTGACTTATTTGCCACCGGTACTCTACCCAAATGGCATTTACTGCGCTGGTGCAAATTACACCGATCATCTGGCTGAAATGTCTAAAGCATTCAATTTGCCCGCTGAGCCGGATCCACATGAGATCGGTATGCCGCCCTGGCTGTTTATCAGAACGGCGCGTAATACGATGGTGGGGCACGGTGGACGCGTAACTATCCCGACTTATAGCAAGCAATTTGATTGGGAGCTCGAAGTCGCAGTGGTGATCGGTCGGCAATGCAAGGATGTAAATGAGGCGGATGCCATGGACTATGTGGCTGGTTACACCATCATCAATGATTTATCGGCGCGTGATTTCATGAAACGGCCCAAGTCCACCCCTGGCTCGGCGATGGAATATGACTGGATCAGCCAGAAAAATTTTGATGGCGCATGTCCGATCGGCCCGTGGATCGTGCCGCGTGACGATATTGCGAATCCGCTGGATCTGGATTTGAAGCTCTGGGTTAATGACGCGCTGATGCAGGATTCCAGCACCAGCAAGATGATTTTTAATTATGCCGAGCTGGTGTCATTCCTGTCTCAACGTTTCACGCTTTATCCTGGCGACATTGTGACGACAGGGACGCCCGCCGGTGTAGGCATGCCCCGCGGCGTTTTTCTAAAACAGGGCGATAAAGTTCGCATCGCTGTTGAAAACATCGGCGAGTTAACTACCATGCTCATTTGATGTGTCGCACGCCATGTGACGGAATGCGCTGTATGGTAAAAGAGATCACAGATCAGCGAGCAGGCCGGTAGGTTTTATTTTGAAAGGAATTTCTTGCCCGCGACGCGCGCGGCTGCCGTGAAACGCAGCTTGAGCGCGTGGCTCCAGAATGGATTCAACTGCTTTGCCACCGCGGCCGACGCCCTGTATGCGCAATGGGTTGTTGTTTACCAAGGCAATTCCGGTCAAAACATCTTTCTTGGCTAGATCGATCAGCATCAAGCCGCGACCGCGCGCCATTTCTTTAAGTTCGGTCAGGAGAAACATCAGCAATCTGCCACTATCCGAGAGTACGGAAACCATATGATTTGGCGTGTTCGCCATGTCATCAGTGCCGACTTTTTGAGGTGCCAGCGGTTTTTCGTCTGATTCCAGTGTCAAGAAAACTTTGCCGGCTTTATTGCGCGACATCATGTCCGCAATGCGTGTGATAAAGCCATAAGCGCCTGAGCTGGCAACCAGATACTTATCTTCAGGCAAGCCACTAATGACGTGTGCGAGCTTGCCGCCCTCTTGAAAATCGAGCAGCGTATTCAGCGGCGTGCCATCGCCACGGCCACTGGGTAGATCGGTGACTTTAAGGCTGTAACTGCGGCCGTTGCTGTCAATGATGATGAGCGGCCAAATGGTGCGTGAGAAAGCAATCCAGCCCGCAGCATCACCGGCTTTGTACGTCAGGGTGGCAGGGTCAATTTCATGTCCCTGGCGCACACGCACCCAGCCATTTTTTGAAATGATGATGGTGACGGGTTCATCCGGTGCGGCAACTTCACGACTCGTCGTGGCAGATTCGGCTTGCATCAGCGTGCGGCGATCATCGCCAAAATGTTTGGCATCTTCGCTAATTTCTTTCAGAATCAAGCGCGTCATTTCTGTGCGTGATTCGAGTAGATTGGTGAGCTGTCCGTATTCTTCGCGCAGCTCATTCAGTTCTTTCTCGATCCGAATCCCTTCCAGTCGTGCTAGCTGGCGCAGGCGAATTTCGAGGATATCCTCGGCCTGCATTTCGGTGAGACCAAAGTGCGCAATAAGATCAGCCTTGGGGTCGTCCGCCTCGCGGATGCAGCAGATGACTTCGTCAATCTTTAAAAAGACCAGCATGCGGCCTTCCAGAATATGAATTCGGCGTTCTACCTCGGACAGCCGATGGCGCGTGCGACGCTCCACCGTGGCAAAACGATAGGCGACCCATTCATGCAAAATTTGCAGCAGGTTTTTCTGTCGCGGGCGGCCGCCGTTTTCGCCATACAACCCCATCATGGTGAGATTCACCGACACATTCGATTCAAGGCTGGTTTGTGCCAACAATATTCCCATGAATTCATCCTGGGTGAGGCGCGAGCTTTTTGGCTCCAGCATGATGCGCACGGCCTGTTGATCGCTCGACTCATCGCGTACGCTATCCAGCACGCCCAGCACCAGTGCCTTGAGATTTTTTTGTTCCTGGCTGATATCCTTTTTGCCTGCGCGGGGCTGCGGGTTGGTCAGACTTTCGATTTCGGATAGCACCTGGGAGACAGAAACGCCATGCGGCAGTTCATATACCACCACGCGCCATTGGCCGCGGGCGAGTTCTTCCACCCGCCAGCGGGCGCGCATGCGTACGCTGCCTCGGCCGTTCGCATACATATCGCGAATGTCAGTGACGGGCGAGATGAGTTGTCCGCCACCGGGAAAATCCGGCCCGGGCAAAACGGCGAGTACGTCATCCAAAGTTGCATTGGGTTTCTTAATCAGCAGACGCGTGGCTTCGGCCACTTCGCGCAGATTGTGCGGTGGAATTTCCGTTGCCATGCCCACTGCGATGCCGGAAGCGCCATTGAGTAGCACAAAAGGCAGGCGGGCAGGCAAGAGTTGCGGCTCGGTCGCCGAGCCATCGTAATTCGGCAAAAAAACCACGGTTCCGCGATCAATTTCGGCGAGCAGTAGTTCGGCAATCGGCGTCAGTCGGCATTCGGTATAACGCATTGCTGCAGCACCATCGCCATCGCGCGAGCCGAAGTTGCCCTGGCCGTCGATCAGCGGGTAACGCAGTGTGAAATCCTGCGCCACGCGCACCATCGCATCGTAAATGCTGGTGTCGCCATGTGGATGGTATTTACCGATCACGTCGCCCACTACACGCGCGCTTTTCACATGCTTGGCGCCGGATGCCAGACGCATTTCATTCATCGCATGAAGAATGCGCCGCTGCACGGGCTTTAAGCCATCTTCTACCTGCGGCAAGGCACGCCCGCGTACCACGCTCATTGCATAGGCGAGATAGGCGCGCTCGGCATAGGTGTCTAGCGCGAGCGAATTGCCATCATCAAAGTCATCAGGAAAAGTCGGCGCTGGCGGTACGGCAGGGGGCGGCGGATTTTCGTCTGTCAGGTTATCGAACAGGTCGGGAGTTTCATTGCTCATGCGAGTTGTGTACTTATAAAATTAATTCAGCGGGCAGAGGATGTGCGATACCAAATTGAAAGCCATACGGCTGGTCTGACAATTTGTTACAAAGTGGCTGACGGTTTACCAGAATAATTTTTTACGCCATTCTACTGGCAGCCACTAAAATCGCCGCTGTATTATTATCGACGAAATTAGACCATGACTTCACGCCTTCGCCTCTGGTTACGCTCTTTGGGCCCCGGCTTGATCACGGGCGCTGCTGACGATGATCCCAGCGGCATAGCTACTTATTCGCAGGCTGGTGCGCAGTACGGTTTTGGCACGCTGTGGACGCTGCCATTTACCTATCCGTTGATGGTCAGCATACAAATGGTCAGTGCGCGCATCGGCCGCGTTACCGGGCGTGGCCTGGCGGCTAATCTGCGACTCAGTTACCCGCGCTGGCTTGCCCTGCCGCTGGTGTTGCTGTTGCTGGTGGCAAACACCATCAATATCGCAGCGGATATCGCAGCGATGGCGGATGCTGTGCAGCTTGTCGCTGGCGGACCAAGCAATGTGTACGCCGTGGCGTTTGGCATGCTGTGCCTGCTGCTGCAAATATTCATTCCCTATGAGCGCTATGTGCGGGTGCTCAAATGGCTGACGCTGTCGCTGTTTGCCTATGTTGGCACCTTGTTTTTTGTGCATGTGCCGTGGACTACTGTGTTGTTCAATACGCTATGGCCGAAAATCGAGCACACGAACGTTTATCTGGGTTTGGTGGTCAGTATTTTCGGCACGACGATCAGTCCGTACATGTTTTTTTGGCAGGCAAGCCAGGAAGTTGAGGAAATGGGACGGCGGCCAAGAATGAGCGCGCTGATGCGGCGGCCTGAAGAAGCCATGCACCATCTGGCGCGCATCAGGCTGGATACGATATTGGGCATGGGTTTCTCACAAGTAGTGGCCTTTTTCATCATGCTGACAACAGCAGTGACGCTGCATGTGCATGGCATAACCGACATTAAAACTTCAGCGCAAGCGGCGGCGGCGTTGCGGCCAATTGCCGGCGATTACGCTTTCGCGTTGTTTGCCGCAGGCATTATCGGCACCGGCTTGCTGGCAGTGCCGATACTGGCCGGATCGGCAGCCTACGCGGTGGCAGAGTTTTTCCGCTGGCGCTCTGGTCTCAGTCTCAAGCCCGAGGTAGCTAAAGGTTTTTATTCCATCATCGTCATTTCGACCCTGCTGGGCGTATTGCTGGATTTCAGTTCGATTGACCCGATGAAGGCGCTATTGTGGAGCGCAATGATCAATGGTGTTGTCGCAGTGCCGCTGATGGCGGTGATGATGCACATGTCCGGACGCAGGAAAACGATGGGCCGTTTTGTAAGTTCACCACGTCTGCGCTGGATGGGCTGGCTGGCGACGGGTGTCATGGCGATGGCTACTGTGGCTTTTGGTATTACCAACTGGTATCGTTGATGAGACTGTTTTTTTATTCGTAACGCAGAGCATCAATTGGCAATAGACGCGAGGCTTTGCGTGCCGGATAGTAGCCGAAGAAAATGCCGATAATTGCGGCGAAACCGGCAGCCAAAACAATGGCAGTGATCGACAATGCCGTGGGCCAACCGGCCAGTTGGGCAATCAACAGGGCGGTGCTGACGCCGAGCACAATGCCGATGAGTCCGCCGATCACCGACAGGGTGACGGCTTCGACCAGAAATTGTGTAAGGATGTCGCGACTGCGCGCACCGACCGCCATGCGTAAACCAATTTCGCGTGTGCGCTCAGTCACCGAGACCAGCATGATATTCATGATGCCAATGCCCCCGACCAAGAGTGAAACGGAGGCCACGGCAGCCAGCAGCAGCGCCATGACTTTTGACGAGGCTTCTTGTGCTTGCAGAATTTCCGACAGGTTGCGCACGTAAAAGTCATCATCCTGGCCGGGTTGCAGGCGATGACGCTGGCGCAGTAACTCTTTCATATTCGCTTCGGCTTGCGTCATATCCGCGCCGTCCTTGACCTTGACCATAATGGAGCTGACGCTGCGCGATTTGGCTTGTGCGACGCCAATCACGCGCGTTCTGGCAGTGTTGATTGGCATCAGCAAGGTATCGTCCTGATCTTGACCCATCATGCTTTGGCCTTTGCGCTGCAGTACGCCGATCACGGTGAGTGGCACTTTTTTTACGCGGATTACCTGATCGAGCGGGCTGGCGGTGCCGAACAGATTTTCTGCCACAGTTTGCCCGATGAGAACTACCTTGCCGCTGCCATTCATTTCCGCCGGTTCAAAACTGCGTCCTTCGACGATAGGCCATTCACGTACTTCAAGATATTCCGGCGTGATGCCATAGAAAACCGTCGACCAGTTGGCATTGCCCGCAATCACCTGACCCGACCCACGCAGCGTGGGCGCGGCGGCTTGAATGTCGTCGATCTCGCGCATCATGGCGGTGGCGTCCTCTTCATAAATGGTCGGCTGTGAGCCAGAGCCGCCGCGTGCACCACCCGATGTCACCGAGCCTGACAGCACCATGATGATGTTCGAGCCGAGGCTCTTGATCTGTTCTTCCACACGCGCCTGCGCCCCATTGCCAACGGCGATCATGACGATCACCGCTGCTACGCCGATGATGATGCCGAGCATGGTCAGCGCCGAGCGCATCTTGTTGATGCGCAAGGCAAGCAAGGCGACGCGTAGGGTGGCGGCAAGGTTCATGCTATGGCTTGATCAGCAATGCCGCTGCATCATTGGGTGCGTTGGCTTTGTCTTCAACTACCACACCATCGTGAAAGCGGATAATGCGGCTGGCAAAAAGCGCAATATCGTGCTCGTGCGTCACCAGCACGATGGTGATGCCGTCATGATTGAGTTGCTGCAACAGCGCCATGATCTCGATGCTGGTGCGGCTATCGAGTGCGCCGGTGGGCTCGTCCGCCAGCACCAGCTGCGGGTTGCAGACTAAGGCACGGGCAATGGCCACGCGCTGCTGCTGGCCGCCGGAAAGCTGCGCCGGATGGTGATCCATGCGCTCGGCCAGCCCCACTTGCGCGAGCCGTTGTTTGGCGCGGGCAATACGCTCGGTAGCTGGTAGCTGGCTGTAGAGCAGGGGCAGGGCGACATTGTCCAAGGCGGATGTGCGGGCCAGCAGGTTGAAATGCTGGAACACAAAGCCAATTTGCTGGTTGCGTACATGCGCCAGTTCATCGCTGGAAAGTTGTGAGACTTCTTGCTCCCCCAACCGGTAGCGACCACGACTGGGCTGATCCAGGCAACCGAGCAGATTCATGAAGGTGGATTTGCCTGAGCCGGATGGTCCCATGACAGCAACAAATTCGCCAGCGGCAATGTCGAGAGTGACCCCACGCAAGGCTTGCACAAGGGTGCTGCCCATTTGATAATCCTTGGCCAGGCCGTCAACTTGAATCAATGCTGCCATGTTTTTATTCTGTGAATCCGTCTCTGGACGTCTCTGGATGAGAAATCAAAACATGCGCGGGCCAGGCCCGCCTGTGGCAGATTTGCCGCGGGCAGCACTTTGTATCCCGCCGATGACCTCACTGCCTGCTTTGATCTGATTATCGTCCACGATAATCTCGGTCATGCTGCCATCAGTGAGGCCGAGACGCACCATGACGGCGCTGGACTTGCCGTTTTTATCCTGCACCCACAGGTGGCTGCCATCGCTGCGATCTTTCCCCCGCTTAGGAAAAGTCGGCGCTGGTGAGACGGCGGACAAGCCCTTTTTATCGCCTTTTCCATCGCTGTTTTCAGGCGGGTTGAAACGTAATGCGGCATTAGGTACTTTGAGCGCATTGTCCTTATGTGCCGTGATGATGCGTACATTCGCCGTCATGCCGGGCAGCAGCAAGAGATCGGGGTTGGTTGCGGAAACAATCACGGTATAGCTCACGACATTGGAAACAATCGATGCCGCCTTGCGCACTTGCTTGACCTGTCCCGCAAAATGCCGGCCGGGAAACGCATCAACTGTAAAGCTGACGGCCTGGCCCGCCTGTATGCGGCCGACATCGGCTTCATCGACCGAAGTTTCCACCTGCATGTCGGTCAGGTTTTTGGCAATGATGAAAAGCTCGGGTGCCTGCAGGCTGGCAGCAACCGTTTGCCCCGTATCCACACTGCGTTTGACCACTATGCCATCCACCGGCGAGCGAATTTCTGTGCGACTGAGATCAATCTGTGCCTGTGCCAGCAGGGCCTGACGCTGGTGCACTTGCGCTGCGCCACTGAGCGCTTGCGCTTGAGCAACGCGCAGTGCCGCTGCAGCTGCATCGAATGTGGTTTGTGCCTTGTCGAGATCGGCTGGCGAGATGAATTTCTTTTCCACCAGCAATTTTTTGCGTGCGTAATCGCGTTGTGTGTCCACCAGATTCGCTTTTACACGGAGAACATCCGCCTGCTGCATAGCCAGGTTAGCGCGTGCCGCTTCCATATCCGCCTGTGCCTGGATCACGCGCTGGCGATAGGTTTCCGGATCAAGACGGGCAATCAGTTGGCCAGCCTTCACCGGAGAATTGAAATCTACCAGAATTTCTTTTATCTGCCCGGAAATCTGCGAACCGACCTGCACAGAAACCACTGGATTCAGCGTACCCGTGGCCGACACGGATGCCGTAATGGGACCCGCTTCAAGCTTGACAAGCTTGTATGCAGGCGCATCTTTAGTGGTAGAAAAATGCCAAACGGCATACCCCGCGACAAGGATAACCAGAGTCAGCGCAGCAAGCGGCAGACGGCCAAAACGAGTGGGTATTTTCTTGAGTCTTTCTTCTGACATTGGAGAATTCTAGTCGATCCGTCTTGCGGGCCGCTGTAAGGAAATGTAAAGCAGCCTGATCCAGCGAGAAAAGAGAGAAACTTGAAACGGGTTCATTTTGACGGCTTGCGCAAGAAAGTTCTACTTGATTACGGTGGCGCGTTGTCGCAGGCAATCTCTTCGCAAGTTGCGGGTTGTAAGTCTGCGTCCAGCACTCTACGGTTGTCGAACACAAAACAGCCGCCCTGATAGTGCGCGTCGCCAACGTCTTCGAGATATTTCAGAATGCCACCTTCCAGTTGAAGGACATTTTTTATGCCGACTTCTTGCATATAAATCGCCGCTTTTTCACAGCGGATGCCGCCGGTGCAAAATGTCACGACGGTTTTCCCGTCGAATGGATTTTTGTGGGCAGTTTTTTGCGCGGTGATCTGTGCGGGAAATTCGGAAAAAGTGGCTAGCTGATAATCGATTGCACCCGTAAAGCTGCCCGCTGCGACTTCGTAATCATTACGCGTATCGAGCATCACAATGGGCCGTCCGGCATCATCATGGCCGCGATCCAGCCAGGTTTTGAGGGTAGCCCCCGTAACGGACGGCGCACGGTCTGCTTCTGGGCGAATCAGCGAGTGCTTCATGGTGATGATTTCTTTTTTCAGCCGCACGCGCAGCTTGCCAAAAGGGGGCAGTGAAGTCATGCTTTCCTTGGGCTGCAAATCACTGAAACGCACATCACTGCGCAAGTAGGCAACCATGGCATCAATGGCTTCGCGTGAGCCGGCCAGGAATACATTGATGCCTTCAGGTGCGAGCAGAATCGTACCTTTAAGATGCAGTTCAAGGCAGCGTGCCGTCAAGTCCGCCTGGAGCATCTCCCGGTTTTCTAGCGTGATGAATTTGTAGCAGGAAATGGTGACGATGTTCACGATAAAGAGCGCTTGGCGCTGCGTTTGCTGACAGAATGCCTTGCGATTATATCTGTCGTTTTAACTTTGTATTGCCCGCTTGATGTGGCATGGGTCGCTTGTGTTGCTGGGCGTCAAGTTGGCATCATGTCCCGCAAAAGGTTTTGTGGCTGGCAGATGCTGCAATTGATGCGGGCAACAGATAATCCTGCGCTTCCGCTTGTTCAACAAACGGTTGCTGGATAACCTTGAGCAGTTGCTCAAATGGTTGCATGTCACCGTGTTCTGCGGCGGCGGTCAGCACTTCTTCCACCTTGTGGTTGCGCGGAATATACAAGGGGTTGACCGCCTGCATAGCGGCTGCCCGATCGGCTGCAGGCCGGCTATCCTGCGCACGCTGCTGCCATCGGGGCAACCAGCCGTCGAGCGCGGTGCTATCGACATAAAGCGCGCGCAGTGCATTCTCTGCCTGATCATGATGTTCGGTATTTCCTGAGTTCTTTGTCACATCGCCCAAACACCGAAACGCTTGCGTGTAGTCCACTGCCTGGCCATTCATGGTGGCAAGAAAATCATTCGCCAGCGTCATATCGTCCGGCTGACTGCCGTGCATACCTAGTTTGGCCCGCATGCGAATAAGCCAATGGGTTTGATAGTGTTGCGGAAAAGCATTGAGCGCGTCCATCGCCAAATTCACTGCGGTGTCGATGTCTTCGGCAAAGAGTGGCAACATCGCTTCGGCCAGTCGCGCGAGATTCCAGTTGGCGATCATTGGTTGATTGCCATAGGCATAGCGGCCATTCTTGTCGATCGAGCTATACACCGTCGCCGTATCAAAACGATCCATGAAAGCACAGGGGCCGTAATCGATGGTCTCGCCGGAGAGCGTCATGTTGTCGGTATTCATTACTCCATGAATGAATCCCACTGTCATCCAATCGGCAACAAGTGCCGCCTGGCGATCGGTGACTGCGCGGAACATCGCCAGATACGGATTATCGTGCCATCTTATATCCGGGTAATGGCGTTGAATGACGTAATCGGCGAGTTGGCGCAAGGCGGCAGAGTCGTTTTGGGCAGCAACGAATTGAAATGTGCCGACACGGATATGGCTTGCCGCCACGCGCGTGAGCACCGCGCCGGAAAGTTCGCCGTTTTGTCGCCAGATCCTTTCCCCTGTGGCAACTGCTGCTAATGCTCGTGTTGTAGGCACGCCCAGCGCATGCATGGCCTCGCCGATCAAGTATTCACGTAATACGGGGCCTATGGCCGCTTTGCCGTCGCCCCTGCGTGAAAATGGCGTGCGGCCTGAACCTTTGAATGCTATGTCTCGGCGCTGCTGGTGAATGTCAATGACTTCACCCAATAATAGGGCGCGGCCATCGCCCAGGCAGGGCGAGTAGCCACCGAACTGATGGCCAGCGTAGGCTTGCGCAAGCGGGGTAGCGCCTGTTGGCAAAAGGTTGCCCGAAAAGATTTCTGCACCGAGCTCGCCATTTAACGCCGTCCCGTCAAGGCCGACTTCTCTGGCCAGCGCAAGGTTCAGTTTTAGCAGGCGTGGCGCGGGTGTTTGTGCGGCTTGCCAGGGAACATATAAGCCTTCCAGTTCGCGTGCAAAGCTGTTGTCGAAGGCAAATCCGCCTGGGAATGGTTGATATCCCGTGTTCATTCAATTCAATACGCTGATTAACTGCGACTTGGGATCTTCCATTCCGGTCGCACATAATGGCAAGTGTAGCCGTGCGGGAAGCGCTCAAGGTAATCCTGATGCTCGGGTTCTGCCAGCCAAAATGGCCCGCCTGGGGCTAACTCGGTTACCACGTCACCTGGCCATATGCCAGAGGCATTTACATCCGCAATGGTTTCTTCGGCTATGCGTTTTTGTGTTTCACTGGTGTAATAAATGCCGGATCGATAGGCGCTGCCGCGATCGTTTCCCTGTTGATTGGGCGTCGTTGGATCATGAATTTGAAAAAAGAACTCCAACAACTGACGGTAACTTAACTGAACGGGATTAAAAATGATTTCAATCGCCTCAGCATGCGTGCCATGATTGCGATAAGTCGCGTTCGGCACATCGCCCCCGCTATAGCCCACACGCGTAGAAATCACGCCAGGCATTTTGCGGATCAAATCCTGCATGCCCCAAAAGCAGCCGCCAGCCAGAATTGCTGTTTCTTGCGTGCTCATTGCCAAGTTTCCTTTTGTCGAAATAGAGGAAGAGAGATTAACTGAACCTGAAAAGAAAAAGGGCCCGGAAATAAATCCGAGCCCTAATAATTGGTGGAGGCGGCGGGAATTGAACCCGCGTCCGCAAACCTTCCACAGGCAGCCCTACATACTTAGTCTCGTTATTTAATTTAACACGTTACCCGTCAACGGACAGACTGGCAACATGCGGTCTGCTGAATTTTCGTGAGGTGCCGCGCAGCAAGGCACACCCTTAGCTCATATCAATGACACCACAGCCGGTTTGACCCGGCACCACCTATGAGCAGGTGGCTGTGGCGCTCGCCGGTTTAAGCGGCGAGAGCGAAACGCTCGTCGTTGGCGTTTACTAGTTTCCGGCTGTATTTACGTGGTGACCCGGGCCACGGTATGCTCTGCTCTGCTTCTTGATCCACGTCGAAGCCATGTCGCCCCCAAGTGGTTGTGTTGCCGTACCCTTCAAATGTGGCTAGAAGTGTGAATTACAAGAGGTATTCTAGCGGCTTGGGGTGATGATGCGAAAAATATCTTTGGGCGAGGTGATGATGATGTCTGCGCCCCAATCTGCTACAGGTTTGTCACTGCCCAAATAGCCCCATGCGGCGGCGGCGGCTTGCATGTTGGCAGCGTGAGCCGCCAGAATGTCACGTTCGTCGTCGCCAATATAAATGCAATATTCAGGCTGAATGGCTGCCATGCGTGCCGCCATGAGCAGGGGAGCTGGATGTGGTTTGGGGTGGGATGCGCTATCACCGGCGACCAAACAAATTGCTCGATGCTGCAAGCCAAGCCCGTCAATCAGTGGGGCGGCAAAACGGAGGGCTTTGTTGGTAACAATTCCCCAGGGAATATTCAAGGTATCCAGACGATCAAGGCATTCGGCGATACCATCAAAAAGCCGAGTTTCGTTGTGAACATTTTTTTCGTACAGTGCGAGGAATTGTCTTTGCATTGCAAGATAGGCAGGGTTTTCCAGGCCGATATTCATGCCAGCCAGAAGCAATCCTTTTGCACCTGCTGAAACGTGGGGGCGCAATTCAGGCAATGGAAGCGGAGGTAATCCATGTTCGGCACGCAGTTTGTTCAGCGCACCGGCTAAATCGGGGGCGGTGTCAGCAAGGGTGCCATCAAGGTCGAAAAAAATGGCGGAGATATTTTTTTCGGCTTTAGTCATTCCGCTGCGCACGTAAGAGATAGTTAATCTGGGTATTGGGTGTCAGGCTGCATTGTCGCGTGTATGGGTTGTAGTTCAAGCCAGCGATTTCTATTACGGTCAGCCCTGCCTGGCGACAATAGGTGGTGAGCTCGGAGGGTTTGATGAAATTGCTGTAATCGTGGGTGCCGCGCGGTAAAAGCTTGAGAACATACTCAGCGCCTAATACTGCGAGCAACCATGCCTTGGGGGTGCGGTTAAGTGTGGAAAAAAAGACATATCCGCCCGGTTTTACCAAGCTTGCACAGGCTTGAACTACGCTTACAGGGTTTGGAACATGCTCGAGCATTTCCAGACAGGTGACGGCGTCAAAGCCAGCCGGTACTTGCATGGCCATTGCTTCGGCAGAGATGAGTTGGTAGTCGACGGTTTGCCCGCTTTCAAGCAAATGAAGTCTGGCAACTGCAAGCGCCTTTTCGGCCAAATCAATTCCGGTAACTTTGGCACCAAGGGCTGCCATGCCTTCGCTGAGTAACCCGCCACCACAGCCTACATCCAGTACCTGTTTATTTCTTAGGCTGGTATGCCGTTCAATCCATTCAAGGCGAATAGGGTTGATGTCATGCAGGGGTTTGAATTCAGAATTGGGATCCCACCAGCGATGAGCGAGTTCGCCAAATTTCTTTAATTCAGCAGGGTCGGCATTCATTTTGTGCTCCAGGGCGATTAGCCTTCAGGTTAACAAAAAAAAGCCCTGCCAGGCAGGGCTTTTTTTGACGGACAAGAGCAATTACTGAACTTTAGTGCCGATGATTTCGATATCAACACGACGATCGGGTTGCAGGCAGGCAATCACTTTCTTGCTCTTGGGGCCTTTGCAATCACCAGGTTTTGTAACGGGCTGTGTTTTACCTTTGCCTTCAGCAAAGACGCGGTTAGCATCAATGCTCTTGCCTACCAGGTAAGCTTTAACTGCTGCAGCACGTCTTTCAGAGAGCTTCTGATTGTAGGCATCAGTGCCAAAACGGTCGGCGTGACCTGTAGCGATAATCACTTCCAGATTGATGCCCTTCACGTCTTCCACGAGCTTGTCCAGTTTAGCCTTGCCTTCGCTGCGCAGAACAGCCTTGTTAAAGTCGAACAGAGCGTCAGCGGACAAGGTGATCTTTTGTGCGGCAGGTTTTGGTGCAGGAGCTGGGGCAGCGGCGGGCTCGACAGGGGCAGCAGCAATTTCTTTCTTTACCAGATCCGGATCACATTCCTCGATTGCCATGGCGGGTGTCCAGTAACCGGTACGCCAGCACAAGCCGGTTCCGCTTTTGGCAACGTAGCCACGCTGGTCGATGACATAGCCTACATTTCCAGCAGTATCGATGCCCGGAGTTTGTGCAAAAGCGGCGGCAGATAAACCGAGTAATGCGGCTAACAACACAGAATGTTTGGCATAAGTAATCATGATAAGTTCCTTTATAGTGTTAATTAAATGAAATGTGGCCAGTAATTAAAAGCAAGCTTAAGTGTTAATGGGCTAAGCGATTATGCCATATGTTTGTGTGCGCTAATAGTTGCTGTATATCAATGTTTAATGGCAGGCCATTGTGCATCTTGAGTTTTCCAGCGACCCAAGTATGGGTAACATTTTCCCTTCCTGCAGTATAAACAAGATGAGAGGCGGGGTCAAAGCAGGGTTGCAGCATCCAGCCATCGAGACATACGGCACAAAGGTCGGCTGCTTTGCCTGGGAGCAGAGACCCGATCTGCTGATCAAGGCCTAAAGCACGGGCGCCATTCAATGTGGCTGCCTGTAGCGCCTGATGTGCAGTGAGCGCTGTTGCATCTTCATTAACGCCTTTGGCCAGTAGGGCAGACAGGCTCATTTCTTGAAAAATATCGAGTCGATTATTGGAGGCGGCACTGTCTGTGCCCAGCCCAAAGTTGATTCCTCGTTGATGTACCTCATTGATATGAGGGATTCCGTTGCCTAGTTTGAGGTTCGATGTAGGGCAAAAGGCAATGTGACAGCCTGTGTGGCTCAGCTGATCCATTTCAGCGGCTTCGAGATGTACGGCGTGGACGGCGATGAATTGCGGCCCTAGCAGGCCGAGCGTATGCAGCCTTTGAATAGGACGAACCCCGTGTTGCTTGATGCTTTCTGCAATTTCGTGGCGAGTTTCGTGTAGATGGGTGTGAACCGGGATTTCCAGCTGGGCGGATAGCGTGGCAATTTTTTCAAAGGTTTTATCTGACACCGTGTAGGGTGCATGTGGCGCCAGGCAAAAGCTTAGTAGAGGATCGTCCTTGCACGCGTCACGCAAGGCCAGCCCCTTTGAGAGGTAGTCGTCTGCATCCGCTGCGTAGTTGGTAGGATGGTCCAGCACAACGAGACCTAGCGCTGCACGCATGCCGGATTGACGCACGGCATCGACTGCGGCTGCCGGGAAAAAATACATATCATTAAATGTCGTGATGCCGCCGCGAAGCATTTCGGCGCAAGCGAGAAGCGTTCCCGTGCGGACAAAGTCCGCGCTGAGATGGCGGGCCTCAGCAGGCCAAACACGTTCGGTGAGCCAAGCGGTTAATGGTAAATCGTCAGCGTAGCCACGCATAAGCGACATTGCGGCATGGGTGTGCAGATTGACTAACCCTGGCAGAAGTACATGGCCGGGTAAATCAAGTTCCTCGTCAGGCAAGTAGTGCTCCAGAGCCTTGTCGTAAGGCAGCAGGTCAACAATGCAGCCATCATTTATCGCCAAGGCATAGTCCGCTAGTGTGACGCCAGCGGGTTCAATCGGGATGATCCATTTAGGGTGAAGCAGCAGATCGATCGCTACTTGTGAATTTTCCGGGTTCATGCCTGAATTCAATCAGATTCAGGCCATTCAGACAACCGTTAGATTGACCCATGCATGCTAAAATCGCCAGCTTTTATCGCTATCGCTCTGCCATTTTTTGGTAAAGACCTCCGACATGACTTCGTTCGCAAAAGAAACTTTACCCATCAGCCTGGAAGAGGAAATGCGCCACTCCTATCTCGATTACGCCATGAGCGTGATTGTGGGCCGGGCACTTCCTGACGTAAGAGATGGTCTCAAGCCGGTGCATCGTCGTGTGTTGTTTGCTATGCATGAGCTTTCCAACGACTGGAACAGGGCGTACAAGAAGTCGGCGCGTATCGTCGGTGATGTGATTGGTAAATATCATCCGCACGGTGATACCGCTGTTTATGACACGATCGTGCGCATGGCGCAGAATTTTTCGTTGCGCTACATGCTGGTTGATGGGCAAGGCAACTTTGGCTCAGTGGATGGCGACAATGCAGCTGCCATGCGGTACACCGAGATACGCATGGCGCGCATTGGTCACGAGTTGCTGACCGATCTTGACAAGGAAACCGTTGATTTCGGCCCCAACTACGATGGCTCGGAGCAAGAGCCCCTTGTCATGCCGGCGCGAATTCCCAATCTGCTGATTAATGGTTCATCAGGCATTGCTGTTGGCATGGCGACCAACATTCCGCCACATAATCTGAATGAGGTGGTTGAGGCGTGCCTGGCTTTGCTGGCGAATCCCGCAATGACAATTGAAGACCTCATTGCCGTCATACCAGCGCCGGATTTTCCAACGGCCGCTTTGATTTATGGTGTCTCCGGTGTGCGCGATGGCTACATGACAGGGCGTGGCCGGGTGATCATGCGTGCGCGTACCCACATTGAAGACATTGAGCGTAATGGTCGGCAGGCGATTATTGTTGATGAGCTGCCTTATCAGGTTAACAAAAAGACATTGCAGGAAAAAATTGCCGAGCTGGTGCATGAAAAGAAGATTGATGGTATTGCACATATTCAGGATGAATCAGATAAGTCTGGTATGCGCTTGGTGATTGAGTTAAAGCGTGGTGAAGTGCCTGAAGTGATTCTGAATCATCTGTACAAGCAGACGCAACTGCAAGATACATTCGGCATGAACATGGTGGCGCTGGTTGATGGTCGGCCTCGGTTGCTCAATCTGAAAGAAATGCTGGAGTGCTTTCTCAGTCACCGGCGCGAAGTGGTTACGCGGCGCACAGTGTTCGAATTACGCAAGGCGCGCGAGCGCGGGCATATTCTTGAAGGTTTGGCTGTTGCCTTGTCGAATGTGGATGACATCATCGCGCTCATCAAGGCAGCACAGACACCTGCCGAAGCCAAACGTGGCTTGATGGGCCGTATCTGGCGCTCTGAGCTGGTTGAAGGCATGCTGGAGCGCACGTCCGCACAAGCTTCACGGCCTGATGGCCTGGCACCTGAATTTGGCATGTCGGCAGAGGGCTATTTGTTGTCGGATGCCCAAGCGCAGGCGATTCTTGAACTGCGTTTGCAGCGCTTGACGGGTCTTGAGCAAGATAAAATCGTGAGCGAGTATCGCGAGGTGATGGCGCAGATTCTGAATTTGCTCGATATTTTGGCCCGGCCCGAGCGTATTACTGCCATCATTGGCGAAGAGCTGGCTGCGATCAAGGCGCAGTATGGTGATGCCCGGCGTTCAGAAATTGTCTTCGATACCGCAGATATCAGCCTGGAAGACTTGATCGTACGCGAAGATATGGTGGTCACCTTATCGCATTCCGGCTATATCAAACGTCAACCACTGGCCGATTACCGGGCGCAAAAACGCGGCGGGCGCGGTAAACAGGCTGCGGCCATCAAGGATGATGATTTTGTGGATCGTCTGTTTGTAGCTAATACCCACGATTACATTTTGTGTTTTTCCAGTCGTGGCCGCGTGTATTGGCTGAAGGTTTATGAGGCGCCGGAAGGCACACGCACGTCGCGCGGCAAACCGATCATTAATCTGTTCCCGCTTGAAAAAGACGAAAAAATCACGGCTATCCTGCCGGTGAAAGAGTTTGACGAGCAGCATTTCATCTTCATGGCCACTGCCAGAGGCACGGTCAAGAAGACGCCGCTGACCAGTTTTGCCAACCCGCGCAAGGTCGGCATTATCGCAGTGGGTCTGGAT
>DATCQI010000134.1:0-12952 GCA_036569545.1 Rugosibacter sp.
GGCTTTGCCAGTGCTATCGAAATGCGGCATGTTGGCCAGGTGTATGTGAACGACGAAAATTCCGATGCCGCCGCAGCCTACACAATCGCCAATTTACGTCTCGGCTTCGAACAAAAAACTATCGGCTGGAAGCTCAAGGAATTTCTCCGTATCGACAATCTCTCGGACAAAAAATACGCTGGTTCGGTGATCGTTAATGAAGGCAATGCGCGCTACTTTGAACCCGCTCCGGGACGCAACTGGCTCGCCGGGGTTTCTGCCGCATATTCTTTTTGATAGCGTCAGTCTGGGAGATTCAGGGCTTGCCTTTGGTGTCTTGAACCACTTTGATTGCCTCAACCGGCGCGATGATGTTGACTTCATCACCTATACCCGGCAGCCCGTAGTTCATGCCAAAGTCAGAACGCTTGATAGTCGCTTCAATATTTGCGCCGCATACCTCGCGTGGCAGCATAGGATGTTTGCCGCAACTGATCATCACAGCAAGCGTCACCGGTCTTGTCACACCAAGCAAAGTAAGCTCTCCTGGAATGAAATTCACTTTGGCTTCGACAGGTAACTGAAACTCAGGAATCACAAAGTGCACGGTGGGAAATTTATCGGCATTCAAGAAATTTTCACCACGCATATGCTTGTTCCATTCTTCAAATCCCATGTCAACTGAAGCGGCATCAATGACAATATCTGCAGATACCTTCCGCTGCTTCGGATTGGTCTGATCATAATTGATCGTGCCTGTTGTCTTGTTAAAGCGCCCCCGCTGAATGGTGAAGTTAAAATGCTCCACCTCGAACACCGGGAAAGTATGCCTGCTGTCTACCGTATAGGTTTCTGCATAGGCTGTTGCCGTAACGGCGAACAATGCACCCATTTGCAAAAGTGCTTTCAATATTCTGAAGTTTTTCATTAGGATCACCTGAAGGTTGAACGGAAGCCAAAATATACCGCTATTGGAGCACCTGGCGCAGTAAAAGTTTCATGTGTCCAGTCGCCTGAATTGGTCTGAAATTTCCCGTTCGCATCAAATGGGTTTTGGCCCAGCACCCCCGCGCTCGCATAATGCCGATCAAAAAGATTATTCACCCGACCAAACAACTCCCAGCCCTGATCAAATTTCACGCGGGCACCAAGATTAAGCACAGCATAGCCCTTGACTTCGCCGCTGCCGAGAAACGCTCCCCCCGCCTGATGGGCATTATTCTCATTGCCTCGTACATATTGTTGCGAATATCCTACGGCATCTGCAGTGAGTAACCAACGCTCATTGAGAGCGTAATCCGCGCCTAGTTTCAGGCTGTGCATGGGAATGCCCGGCAAGCGATTGCCCGGCTGCACATAAATTTCATCTGCGGCACAGCCTGCATCCAGCCCGCGCGCGCTGTTATTCGGCGAGAGCAAGCATGCCGAAGAACGATAAATTGCCTTGACATAGCTGTAACCAATGCGCCAGCTCATCGCACCGCGTTGTGCCGAAAAATCAATTTGCACACCACTGCGGCGCGTGCGGCCGAAATTGGTGAAATAGCCTTGGCTGGTGGACGTGCCCACGAACAGGATGTCGTCATGATTGTCAGCCGTGAACGCCGCCGCATTCCATTTCAGCGCACCGCTCTGTCCGCGCAGACCCGCTTCAAAAGTACGCGTCACCACCTGTTTTAGATAAGGATCGGATTGCATCGCGTTGGGTAGCGAACACGGATTGACTGGATCGGCACAGCCCAGCTCAATCGGACTGGGCGCCCGATTACCCTGTCCCGCGCTCGCAAATGCAGTGATTGCCAGATCAAGTTGCCATGTAAAGCCAAGCGCCGGGTTAAGTTTGGTGTAGGTGAAATCCCCCTCGAGCGCGGGCGCATTGGGTCCCTGGTCATGCGTTGCGACCCGCGTGTGGTTGTAGCGCAGTGAAGTGGTCACGGCAAATTCTGGCAGCAGCTTCCAGGTACTGGTAACAAAGAGACTCCCGCTGCGCGTCGTGCCGACCAGCTGATTATCAAGCACCTCGCCTGTGGCATTGATAATCCCGCGCTGCACATCAAAAATACCAAGCGCCGTAGTCTGGGCAAAAGAAGTGCGACTAGCATCATAGGTAGAGCCAAAGGCAACGTGACTGTTTTCATTCAGCAGTGACCATTGCAGTGCGCCGCCCCAGCCCAATTGCGTGCTGCGCGTACGATTGTTGGCAGCGGTGTCGATACTCAAACCATCACCCCCTGCAGCCACATCGTGCAGCCCAGCTACAAAATCATTATTGATGTCACTATTCAAAGTCTGCGTCCGGTTGTTCCGGTAGTACAGCGTCGCTGACAAGCGCGATTGTTCATCGAGCCAGTAACCGGTATTGAGACTCAGGAGGTCAAGGCGGCTTTGCGTCCGATCCGGTTTCGTGAAGATACCCTCACGCCGCGCCTGCAACATCGAGTCAGGCAAGAGACCATTACCGGTGAGATCGGTATCTGCATGCGTCCAGGCCAAGTCCACCTCAAGCGGGCCATTATGGTGCGAGAGCTTGCCAAAAAGTTGATTCACTATCGAAGGCGAGAAATCGCGCCAGCCGTCCTCGCGCAAAGTGGTGCCCGCAATATAAACACCCAGCATTTTTGCCGTATCAAGTGTGCCCGAAAAGTCGGCGCTGGCGATACGGCGGCCAAAGCTGCCGCCTTCGATTTCTATGCGACTACCTGCCCCATCCAGCCCGCTTTTGGTATGCACTGACAACGCACCACCCAGCGTATTCAAACCAAACAGCGGGTTCGAGCCTGGAATCAGATCAATGCTGGCAATGGCCTGGCGTGGAATCAAGTCCCAGTTGACACTGTCGCCAAATGGCTCATTAATTCGCACACCATCCTGATATACCGACAGGCCTTGCGGCGTGCCGAGCAAAGGGCTCGCTGTGAAGCCGCGATAATTCACGTCGACCTGGAACGGATTACCCTGGATTTCATTCACAGTCACGCCATTGAGGCGTGCATTCATTAATTCAGGCAGCGAAACGGCACCACTCTCGCGCATTGCACGTTGATTGATCGACTGGACGCTTGATGGAATCTCGCGCATTGGTTGATCCAGGCCCTTCACCGGCGAGACGCCGACCACCTCAATGGATGGCAAGCTCAAGGCGGCATCTGTTTGAATTTTTTCTTCCGCCCAGGCGGCAGTCGACTCAAACCCGGCACAAGCAATCAGAACCAAATACATCGCGGGGAGTGGCTGGCGGTAGAACGAAAAATAATGGGACATAACTCAATATGACTCAAAAAATGCCTGATCCGTACCCAGGCACATGATAGGATGTGACACAGTGCACTATCACACTCGCCACCAAGTGAAAGATCTCACACCATGAAAATGACTACCTCACTACCGACCCTCCTGCTAATCATCGCGGCGCTGTTCATCACGCCAACATATGCCGCATCCTCTGCTCCATTAGCTTATATTCCGAATGAAAAATCCGGCTCTATCTCGATTATAGATACGGCGACACAGAAAGTTGTCGATACGATCACTACCGGCGGTGCACCACGCGGGATTGTGGTTTCGCAGGACGGCAAGTCGCTGTACGTCAGCGACCGTAATGCCAATGGGCTGGTGGTGATTGATCTGTCCAACCAAAAAATCGCCGCGCGCATTCCTCTGGGTAAGTCGCCCGAAGGCGTAAGCATTTCGCCGGATGGGCGATGGGTGGTCGCAGCCATTGAGTTAACCAACAGTGTGGCATTCATTGATACAGCCACCCAACGCGTCGATTTCTCAATCAAGACCCATGGTAAAAACCCCGAACACGCCGAATTCAGTCCTGATGGCCACTGGTTATTGGTAAGTGCCGAAGAAGCCGATAGCGTTGATGTCATTGATATTGCTGCTCGTGAACAAGTCAAATCCATCACCGTTGGCGCACGGCCACGCGGTATCGGCTTTCTGCCCAACGGCAGCCAGGCTTATGTCGCTTGCGAGCTACCTGGCATGGTGTATGTCATCGACATGGCAACGCAAACGGTAGTTAAAACAATCAAAGCAGGAAATTTTGCCAACGGCGTAGCGGTTGCCCCGAATGGAAAACACGTGTTCATTTCCAATGGCCGTGATGCGTCGGTGTCTGTGATTGATGTGGCAAGCCAGCAAATCATTGCCACTGTTCCGGTGGGCAACCGTCCCTGGGGGCTAGCCGTGACGCCTGACGGAAGCCATGTTTATGTGGCGAATGGTCGCTCTAACAGTGTATCCGTCATCCACGCGGAAACCCATCAAACCGTGGCGACAATCCCTGTAGGCGATGCGCCCTGGGGAGTGGTTATCCACTGATATCTGAATTTTACAGCAGTAAAACCACCATCAGCGGCAGTGTAAAGAAAAAGCCCAGAGTGGAGACCACCATCACCGCGGCGAGTATTTCCGTATCCAGGCCAAATCGTTCAGACAACAACACAGTGGCCATCATCGTCGGCATGCCGGCCAGAAGAATCATGACTTTGGTTACTTCAGTCATGCCAAATAGCGGCAGCACAACAGCGGCCACTAAAGCCGGCATCACAACAAGCTTGATGGCACTCGCGGCAAGGATCATGCGCGGCGAGCGCTTGACGGTTTCCAGCGAGATAGACATGCCTACGGTGAGCAGCATGGAGGGAACCACTGCCTGTCCCAGCAAATGCGCTGTAGTACCCACCCACAGTGGCATGGGGATGGCCAAAAGATTAACCGTCAGCCCGGCAAAGAATGCCCAGATGGGCGGCATTTTGAATAGGGTCATGGCAAATGCACCCAATTGAAACGACCGATCTTTTGTACCCATAACCGCCGCCACGCCAGCGCCCAAAGTCCAGTACAGAACCGAGATGCCGATCACATCCGCATAGATTGGATAGCGCGCCGCTTCCGGCCCAAACAGTGATTGCAGCACAGCGATACCCATCGAGAGAATATTGCCGAAAGAGCAGCCAATCAATAGAGCACCCACCGCAGGGGAGGATATGCCCCAAGCCGCACGCGGACGAGAAAAAATCAGCCAGCCCAGCCCCATGGCCGCGAGCAAGCCAAACCAGATCGACGCGGGCACCAAAAAAACCTCCGGCCCAAAGCTGACGCGGCTGATCACGTCGTAAGCAATCCCCGGATAAAACAAGTAGAGTACGAGTGCATTGATGGTACGTCGTGTATCACCAACATTTAAACCAGTGGGCGTTTTTATGCGCCAGACAAACCCAAGCGCAATCAGCGCGATGAGCGGTGCAACACCACGTTCGAGCGAAAGAAGTAGTTCAGACAGCATGACAAATCACATTAAGCTCCGCAGCGCAGAAAGCACCCTTGGGGTGGCGATTTTTTGAATATTCATGTGAAGCAGTTTAGGGTAGTGTCGAGAATTACAGGATAAAAGAAGAGGCATCAGCCAACCAGCTCATGCCTCTTCTTTATTTACGACGCCTTAGAGGTTCTAACGTGCACTAATGTAAGCCCACAATGCCTCGACTTCTTCTGGCGTAACAGAGCCTTGCCATGCAGGCATAGCGCCTTTGCCTTGTAAAACAGACTGGAAAAACCGTGCTTTTTGATCAAGCGGAAATGTGCGCAGATCGAATGTTGAAGCGCCGGCATTCACCAGATTCACCCCGTGACACCGAGCACAAGCACTGGCATACACATGCTTACCCAACTTTATTGCATCTTGAGTTGTAGCTGGGGCCGCTTTAGCAACCGGCGCAACCTGCGTGGCTACAGTCGGCTGCTGGCTGGGCGCTTGCGATGCTATAACATTAGCAGCTTCTGTCTTGACTAAGACCGGGGCTGCCTCGTGCGCACAACCACCGGCTAATAGCAGCGTGCTCAATAGAAAGCCACGCAGAACATTCTTGGAATAGTGATGGGTATTCAGCATCATTTGCTCAACTTGAATGTCCAAACCGATGAACCAGGAGGTACATTTGCCAAATTAGGATCAGCTGATATCGCTTGATACAGATTGGCCGAACCACTCACTACCGTGATGTATTGCTCACCATTCCGCTCCCAGGTAATCGGCAAGCTGGTGATACCCGACCCCGTCTGAAAACTCCAGAGTTTTTTTCCGGTATCACTATCCAGTGCCAGAAACTCGCCCGTCATCGCACCAACAAAAATAAGATCGCCGGCTGTTGCCAGCACACCGCTAAGATACGGAGTATCCAGCTCATCCGACCATTTAGGTTTACCGGTCAGCGGATCCAATGCGCGCAATGCACCGCGCTTGCCATCTGCAGGTGCAGGGAACCCCCCCATCTCAATGCCCAGGTACCACGTGCCGCGACGATACTCCGGCTTCGTCGTTTTAAAGCGCATGCCCATATTGACGGTGTTGACGTAGGCCAGATTACGCTTTGGATCAAACGCCATCGGTGCCCAATTTTTTGCACCAAATGCGCCAGGCCAGACTTCATAAAACTCATCGGACTCCAGAGTCGCCTTTACTTTTTTGGTCATTTCCGACTCAATCGGGCGGCCTGTTTTCATATCTATCCCGTTTGCCCAGTTCAATTTTTTGGCAAACTGATTAGCACGCAGCAACTGGCCATTGGTGCGATCAATGACATAAAAATATCCGTTACGATTGGCTTGCATGATGACTTTACGCATCTGGCCATCAATCTTGAGTTCAGCTTGTACCAGCTCATTCACACCGTCATAATCGTAAGCATCATTGGGGGTGAACTGGTAATACCAAACAAGCTCGCCCGTTTTGGGGCGTATTGCCAGCACCGAGCAAGAGTAAAGGTTATCTTTACCTACACCACGTGCATTCGCGTTCCACGGCCCACCATTGCCTGTGCCCCAATAGACCAGATCAAGATCAGGGTCATAGCTACCCGTAACCCAGGTGGACGCACCGCCCTTAAGGTAAACACCTTCTGCCCAACTATCCCCATGTTTTTCATTCGGTGCAGGAACTGTCCAGACATGCCAGAGAGATTTTCCGGTTTCCGGATCCAATCCCTCAAGAAAACCACGGGTACCAAACTCGCCACCTGAATTACCCACCATCACCACACCGTTAGCCACTAAAGGCGCCAAGACGAACGCATAGCCCTCTTTATAGTTAGCCAGTTTGGTTTCCCACAACATCTTGCCTGTATTGATGTCCAGCGCCATAACGCGAGCATCTACTGTGGTGCGGAACAATTTGTCGCCATACACCGCCGCACCACGCGACTGGGCACCACAACAAAGAGAAGCATACACGTCCTGCGGCAAACTAACGGGTGTCTTCCATTTCTGCCGCCCTGTCAGCGCATCAATAGCGACTGTCGCCGTATGCGTTGTGACGTACATCATGCCATTAACAACGAGGGGCTGAACTGAAGCATTCGCTGAATGGTCAAGGCTCAAGTTCCACACCGGAGTGAGCTTACTCACCGTCTTGCGGTTGATTTTTGCCAGCGGACTATACCGTTTCTGATCATAGCCCATGCCATAGGTCAGAACATCTCCTGGCGTTTTCGCATCATTTCGCAACATCGCATCATCGACGCCCGCAGTTGCAGCGGAGAGTGGTGCGCTCATCACCATACCGCCCAGCAAACCAGCCACTAGCAAAGTGACACGTAGTAAATGCTTAGTATTTTTCATCACATCTCCTCACATTAAAAAATTGAATGGCCATGAGAATTACAGACAGTACGCTTTACAACCCTGCATGACGCTTACAAATTGCTCGCATCCAGAAATTTATCATAGTGGATATGCGCTTCCGGAATCCCCACCGCATAAAGTTGCGTCATTGCCGCATCAATCATGCGTGGCGGGCCGCAAAGATAAGCGTGGCGCGCACCTAGCTCCGGCACATGTGCGGGCACAAGGTATTCGGTTACCAGCCCACGACTGCCCTGCCAGTCACTGTCCGCTGGCTCATCAGATAACACAGGAACAAACTTGAAATTACCTTTCCATTGTGCGGCAATTTTTTGAATCTCCTCAACCTGATAAAGATCACGTTGGGCACGCGCTCCAAACAGGAACAACGCATCACGCGTGCTGCCTTCTTGCAACGCTGCTTCAAGTATGGAATGAATCGGAGCCAAGCCACTCCCCCCGGCAATGAACACAATTGACGCATCATCAGGACGCAACCAGAAATCGCCACCCGGGCCACTCACTTGCAAAGGCTGGCCTACCCGTGGTTCAGCAAACAACCAGTCGGTGAATGCCCCACCCGGAACATGACGAATGAAAAAAGTCAGCTGCCGCGCACCGCCAGCAACGGGCGCGGCGGCAAACGAATATTCACGATCGCGATCCAAACCTTCTCGGCGCAAGCTGGCATATTGCCCCGCAGCATAGTTAATTACACCACCTGCAGGGTCAAGATCAATTTTCAACTCAACGATATCGTGGGTTAGCGACCGTTGCAAAGCAATGATGCCAGAAGTCGTTACGACTTCATGATGCGGACGATTAACGTCAATTTCCATCTCGACAACGACTTGTGTTCCTGCCGGCACTTTGGCCTGGCAAGCGAGAATATAACCCGCACGGAGTTCTTCGCCACTCAACACATACGAAAAATCGCGGATCGCATTCACTTTGCCTGAAATCAAGCGGCAGCGACACGACATGCAGGTTCCGACTTTGCAGCTATGCGGAAAATCGTAACCCGCTTCCAACACTGCCTGCAGCATGCTCTGACCTGGGGGAACCTCAACTTCTATGCCCAGCGGCTCAACACGAACCATTGCCGGACCCTTGGGTTTTTTCTTGAAAAAACTTAACATTTCACCAACCTTTTATTCTGCTCCAGGCTTGATTGCCTAAAACAGTTTAGACAGCACTTTGATTTAAAAACACAAGATGATCTGTTACTGACAGACCCCCATCTGCCATCAAGACTTCTCAGAAGGAAAACCTCGACCCGCTGCCAAATAAGCGCCTGTAATAATCGCACTTTGCATCATGGTATAGTCAGCAATATTCTTGCCCACAATGTCAAAAGCCGTGCCATGCGCAACAGATAAGTGCGTATAGGGCGGGCCAAGAATGACGGCGCTGTTACCCGAAAATCCCCAGGTTTTTATCGCGATATGTCCTTGATCGTGATACATGGCCAGCACAATATCAAACCGCCCTTCGATACATTGACGGAATACCGTATCCGGACTCATCGGCCCTGTGGCATCTATGCCTTCCGCCCGCACCTGGGCAACAGCGGGAGCAATCTGTTCAGTGTCTTCACGGCCCATGGCGTGCGCGTTCAGTCCGGCAACAACAATCCTCGGTTTAGCAATACCCCAGCCCTGCATCGCCGCATTTAGTTTGCGCAAAGTGACTGCAACTAAATCCTGGCTAATCAAATCGCACACATCACGCAAGGGGATATGATCGGTCACATGCGCTACACGCAAAGGCCCTGAGACGAGAAGCAAATAACTTTCACCTGGCGTAACGCTCACAACCTTGTCCAGCGTGCCTGCCATCTTCATTGAGCCGGTGCTGATCGGTCCCATTACAGTTGCAGCAAACTGGCCATTGCGCGCCAACTGATCCGCTTCGTCAAGCCATTCCGCACTGACTCGGCCGCCAACCACTGTGTCTTCGCCTAATGGAAGGGCCTCGCCGTTCATGCGGCCCGTGTCAAGAATATCGAGTGTATCCGCCCGATCAACAATACCCTCAGGTACCGTAGCCGGGTTTGTCAGCACATTGATTTTGGCTGTTTTGCCAATAAACCCCAGAGCACGCTCCATGACTGCTGCGCTGCCAACTAAAACAGGGCGGCATGCCGAGTGAAGTTGGCCCGCCAGCCACGCCTTGGCTATTACCTCAGGACCGATGCCGGCCGGGTCACCAATGACAACTCCGACTGCTGGACGTTCTACTTGGGAAAATTCTTTCATTCATTACTCCAGTTCAAATTAGGCAACCACACTTAGCGTTGCAAACCCCAGCGGACGAAGTTGGCCAGCACTTTTTCCTTCACCGCTTCCGGATAGGTGTTCTCGAAGGCTAGACGGTGCGGACGTTGCTCCTGAGTCCATTCGATGGGCCAAGTGCAGTCCAGCAGCACATTGCCGCCACCGGCGCCGAATTCGCGTAACGGGTTGCCAGCGATGTACGGGGTCAATGGGCTATTGGTGTAGCCCGGATAGATATGGATGTCCCTGATCGGATTGCATTTGGTGCACATCGCATGGAACACCTCACCCAGGTTCCATGGGTCTACGTCGTCATCCACCACAATAACGTAGGGGAAATAACTTCCGTTGCGGTCAGTCCAGGTCACGCTGGCGATGAGCTGCGGTATGCCGGCATGCGGCGTTTTGGTCGACACCACCACCGCATGGCAGCCGGAGAATTCCGGCACTGCCACATCAATGATCGGCACGCCTTTGGCGCGCAAGGCTTCCTTTACGCTGCTGGCTACTTCCAGCACCCACATCATGGAATCGTCCACTGGCACGCCCAAACAAGTGGTCGGCAGAATCGGATTGTTGCGGAAGGTAAGGGCGCTGACGCGGAACACCGGCCGCGGATTGCTGCCGGAAACGATATAGCCAGGATATTCGCCGAACGGCCCCTCGGCCTTCTCGTCGCCCGGACTGACGGTGCCTTCCAACACGATCTCGGCGTTGTCCGGCACATGGAGATCGACGGTCTTGCACTTGACCAGCCGCACCGCCTCGCCACGAATGCCGCCGACCACATCCACCTCCGATACCCGTGGCGGCACGCCGCAAGAGGCGATGATGTTGTGCATTGGATCGCCGCCGAAGAACATGACATATTCCATAACCTTCTTCTGCGCATGATACTTGCGCAAGATTTGCCCGCCTTGGTTGAGCGGGCCCAGCCACAGGCCGGTGCTGCGCTTGTCATGCACCATGCCGCGGTAGGTGCCCCAGTTGACCCAGTCGCTGTCGAGATCCTTGCACACGCCGATGTTGAGCGTGCCGATGTACGGCCCGCCATCCTGTGGGTGCAATTTGGCGACTGGCAGGATGGACAGGTCGACATCGTCACCCAATAGCACGTTCTCCTGGCAGACACCGTGCGGCACGACTATCGGCTTTATTCGTTTGCCGTGAATCGCCTCGGCGAATATGTCAGTCAGTACGCCATGCGGAACATCCGCCGGCAAGCCGAAGGCCATGGCGATGCGCTCCTTGGTGGCGAACGGACCACCAAGCAGAGTGGCGCCCGGCATACATCCCTTGGGATTGGTGAACCACTGGGCGGGCGACTTGCGCTCGTTGGCCAGACGCATGATGGCGCCAGCCTCGGTGAGCGGGTCTATTTCATCGGCAATGCGCACCAGATGGCCCGTGCGCTCCAGTTCATGCAGCCAAGTGCGAAAGTCCATCAAACCGGTATGCATCGAGTGTTGACTCCTCTTATTCATGCTCTTTCCCCTTGTAGTATCTCGACAAAATTTACAGTCCGTCTATAGAGATCGCGACGGCACGTCGTACCCTATTTGCTACTTACTGTGCTGCAATCGGCATATCCGAGAGTTCATGAACAATTTCCCCTTGATGCCCTCAGCGCCAATATCGACCCGTCACCAATGACGATGCCGATTGCTGGACGTTCCCGGGGAAACCATTTCATTCGTCGTCGCAAATGATTCAGATATGGAATACATCGAGAACCTGATCGATGCGGTCGTTGAGAACAATGGTTTTCTTGGCATGGATCAGCCAGCTGTCGTTATGTGGCTTGAGGGTGTAATGCGCCGTGCCGAAATAGCTACGCACCTGATGCTCGGTAACGCTATGCACTATCCAGTTGGTACGTGCCAGAACGACGTCACCTGGCTCGCTAAGATCAATCAGCTGATACTGATGACTCGTCCGCGCCAGCGGAGTACTGGAAGCAGAGCGCCCGGTGCGAATACGAAAAACCCGATCTTCTAACCCGCCACGGTTTTTGTAGTAGATCAACGAAACATGCTTGGTCGGATCAGTAATCAAGGTGCCATCACTATCCCATGCGGGCACCCAGTAGTCGACATCCGGGGAATACAGGGCCAGCCACGCATCCCAGTCCTTGTCGTCAAGCAGCTTGGCTTCCTGCCCTAAAAAGCGCACCACGGAGTGCCACGCCGCCACAGTCACCGTGTGATGCGGATGTTCATTACCAACAGCATTCATTTGCCACTCCTTTGCAGTTCTTTTTGTACGATTTCTTGCATGCGCCGTGACCATTCCTCGAGAATGCTGACATAGATGCCCTCATCTGCTACTTGGGAGCTGCTCATTCGCGCCTGAACGCCAATTTTATTACCCAAGTCATTACCGCCCCGCACCCAGCGCACCTGTCCACGAGAAAACTCGCTAAAAGGTGCCGCCTTGGCTTGATAACCAATCTGGCAATTACGGAACTCAGCCAGGTCATCGGGTGTCGCCATACCGCTGGCATTAAAAAAGTCTTCATATTGCCGCAACCGTCTTTCGCGGGCTTTTGCACTCTCGCCCTTGGGCGCAACGCAATAGGTAATGACTTCGGTACGATCTACCGACAATGGCCGGAAAACACGGATCTGTGTACTCATTTGATCCATCAGAAAGACGTTGGGCATGATCATGAGATTACGCAACCGCTGAGTCATCCATTCGGTACGATCTTCGCCATATTTCTCCAGGAAGCCGTCACGGAACTCGAAATTCGGTCGGTCCTGATAATTCGGGTAAACAGCGTACAACACCGCATGGCCTTGATCAAAAGCATAAAACCCACTATGACCCGTATCGAGCTTGGAGATATCATAAGTTTTAGTATCGTTTGCAGACTGACCCTTCGCTCGCCGACCAACGGTCATCAAATAATTGGCATGGGTCGATTTAACGTGATACCCATCCAGGCCATTTTCAGCCTGCAGCTTCCAGTTGCCCTGGTAGATGTAGGTGGTCTCGCCGGGCAGCACTTCCAATTCACCCGTCGGGGATTGATCCGCCAGCAGGTCAATAAACGTGGTCGAGCCGTTAAG
>DATCQI010000135.1:0-1553 GCA_036569545.1 Rugosibacter sp.
GGACGCTTGCTTGATTTCATAAGTGGCTTTTTGCGCAATACGCACAAATTCATCCATACGCTGCAGCAGCGCAGGGACATGCAGGTGCGGATCAGCCAAGCGACCGAAATGGGTGAGATAAGCCGCTTGGGGCTGCAGCGCGAGGATATGGGCGATGGAAGCGCGCATGGCCATGGGATCAAATTGCGAAGGCGTGGTGGTGGGAAAGACAAAAGGCCGTCCATCAACTTCCAGCTCAGGATAGCTGATGCCCAGCGTGTCTCCAGTGAAAATGCCTTTTGACTGTGTATCAAAAATAGCGATATGGTGGCGCGCATGGCCAGGTGTGTCGATGCACAGCAAGGTACGGTTGCCTAGAGCCAGCGTTGTGTTGTCGTGTGCTTCGATAATGCGTTCGGCAACAATAGGCTGCAACTCGCCATACAGATGCCGCGCCTGTTCTTTGCCATACACGGCCTCAACTCCGGCCATCAGCTTCGACGGTTCGCACATGTGTCGCGCGCCGCGCGGATGCACCACTAACCGCGCATTGGGGAAGGCACCCATCATCACCCCGGCACCGCCCGCATGATCGAGATGAATGTGCGTGAGCATCACGTAATCCACTGCATCCGGCGTGAGATTAAGTTGTTCTAGCGCAGCCAGCGCAACCGGCAGCGTGGCAAAAGTTCCGGTGTCAATAAAAGCCACACGGCCCGCGCTTTCGATCAGATGCACAGCAACCAGATTGGGACGTAGATAACCTGAATCAAAAGCAGAGATGCCCTGCGTATAGGTGATAAGTTCATTTTTCATGGGGCTGAATGTTATCAGCGGAAATTCCATACGGCCACCGATAACAGGTGAATCAGTCAAAAACAACGGTGTTATCAGGCTTGTTATGTCAGAATATATGGCGCTTGATTTAAGAGGGTCTAGTGCATGTTTTTGGTTGAAATTACGCTGGCAGCGTATTTCACTCTTGCGTAACCAATAAATTTCAGTGCTTTGTTTGAAAAGCTGGCGTCATTCGAATCAGCGGACTTAATAATGCGAAGGAGAGCGATATGACCAATGAAAAGATTTATTGGCAGCTCTTTTTGCTACGGCAATGATATGCCCCTTTATTTCTGGATAGCATCTAACGCAGTACGAGCTGAAACCTTGCCTGTGGGACAGGCAGTATCGAATCGGCCCAATAGTCTCATCATTGTTGCGAACGATCTGGGTTACTCGGGCCTGGATGCTTTTGGCGAAGAGATTGACACGCCGAACATTGATGCTTTAACTTGTCAATAACAGTGCGACGCCTTGATAAAAGGAAGATGCCGGTTTAGTTAAACGGGCAAGCGCCGTCCCCAAAGGGGGGTTACAGAAACAGACTCAAAGCGTTGCGGCGTATCACCAGCGCCGACTTTTTACTTTTACGTTGGCGCACAGGATGTTAAGCGCTATCACTCTGGCAGGAACCTATTTATGGCAATCGGCTGGCTCTCAGTACTACGCAATATTCCCTGGTCTCAGGTGATCAGCAACGCGCCGCAAGTGGCAGATGGCGCCAAAAAATTATGGAG
>DATCQI010000136.1:0-2080 GCA_036569545.1 Rugosibacter sp.
CTTTGCCACCGAGCGCGTAGCGCCCGGCTTTTTAGAACGCGACCAAACTCGCGTGCTGGATCGCACCTTGATGCGTGAAATGGGGCAGATGGGTTTCATCGCACCTGAATTGCCCGAGCAACATGGCGGCCAAGGCCTGGGATGCCTGGCCGCAGGGATCATTCACGAAGAAATTGCGCGTGCCGACTTGAGCATCTCCTATATCAATCTGCTGGCCTCGTTAAATGGGCAGATTCTCGCGCACCACGGCAAGCCAGAAGTCGTCAAACCTTGGCTAACCAAGCTTACGCAAGGTGAAATATTGCTGGCAGTAGCGCTCACCGAGCCGGGCGGTGGCTCAGACGCCGCCAATCTGCGCCTGAAGATGGAACGTGTCGGCAATCATTACGTGATCAACGGTGAAAAAACCTCGATTTCGGCAGCCGACCAAGCCGATGCCGTGGTGGTGTTTGCCCGCACGGGCTCCGTGGATTCGGGTGCGCATGGGGTGTCTGCCATTCTGGTGCCGATGAATTTGCCGGGCATCACCCGCACCCGATTTAACTGTCACGGCCAGCGCGCCATTGGCCGCGGTTCGCTGTTCTTTGAAAATGTGAAAGTACCCGTCGATCATCTGCTAGGAGAAGAAGGAAAAGGCTTTGTACAGGTCATGCGCGGCTTTGATTTTTCGCGTGCCTTGATTGGCCTGCAAGTACTAGCGGTAGCTCGTGTTGCCCTCGAAGAAACCTGGGCCTATATCACTCAGCGCAAGGCTTTTGGCCAGCCTATTTCGGCGTTTCAGGGCGTGACTCACCCACTGGCGGATTTCGACACCCAGATGGTGGCAGCACGACTGCTCTGCCTGCAAGCCTTGTGGCTCAAAGACAAGGGGATGTCGCACACGGCGGAAGCAGCGATGTGCAAATGGTGGGCACCCAAGCTGGCTTACGATGCTGTCCATCAATGCTTGCTGACATTCGGCCATGGTGGTTATGATCGTGGTCTGATGGAGCAAAGATTGCGTGATGTGCTGGGTTTTCAGCTGGGTGATGGCACCGCCCAAATCATGAAAACCGTGATTGCGCGCACCCGTGCGGGACGTGCTGCCGTACCTGTGTAATTTGTTCCGGTATAAGCAGGTCGTTGGCTTAAAAATAAAACCCCACAGGAGATAAGTCATGGAATTCGATGCTGTCATGCTTCTACCGCGTCGCGCCGCGTGCATTGCACAAGGCTTTTGGCGCGATAGAACCATCAATGATGATCTGGCTGCCTGCGTAGCAAAATTCCCTGACAAAATCGCCCTCACCGCTGTGCAAATTGAGAGCGGTAAAACCAAACGCTTTACCTATCGCGAGTTAGCCACAATGGCGGACCGCATCGCCGTCGGCTTGTCGCGCTTGGGTGTGGGCCACAATGATGTCGTAGCCTGCCAGCTGCCTAACTGGTGGCAGTTCACGCTGACCTACCTAGCCTGCTCCCGCATCGGTGCCGTGATGAATCCGCTGATGCCTATTTTTCGCGAGCACGAGCTATCGCTCATGCTCAGACATGGCGAAGCCAAAGTTCTCATTGCCCCAAAAGTATTCCGCAGCTTCAACTATGAAGATATGGTGACGGCCTTGCAGCCGATGCTGCCCGCTTTGCAACATATCGTGATTGTCGGCGGCGGTAACGCCAACAGCTTTGAGGAGCTGCTCAGCGAACCGGCATGGGAAAAAGCACCGGATGCGCAGGAGATATTGAGCCGCCACCGGCCCGGCCCGGATGACATCACGCAACTGCTGTATACCTCGGGCACCACGGGTGAGCCCAAGGGCGTGATGCACACCGCTAACACGACAATGTCGAACATCATCCCTTATGCAGAACGAATGTGCCTGGATGCGACGGATGTCATACTGGCCGCCTCGCCGATGGCGCATCAAACAGGATTTCTGTACGGCATGATGATGCCCATCATGCTGCAAGCCAGCGCCGTGCTGCAGGATATGTGGGATCCCAAGGAGACGGTACAGCTGATCAATGAACATGGCATTACGTTCACCATGGCCTCCACCCCCTTCTTGACGGACCTCGCCAAGGCGGTCACTGAATCGGG
>DATCQI010000137.1:0-4869 GCA_036569545.1 Rugosibacter sp.
GCCCAAAAACGCATACACGGCAGCAATGCCCGCCTGCCTTAGTACAATCGTCAATAATCCATAAGCTCGTAATGAATGAGGCATAAAATGTCGGCGCTAACTTGTATCCGTTTTGAGCAGTACGATGAACTAACAAAAAACGGCGTGAACAAAACCGTTTAGCCAGTCATAACAGCAAGCAAAAAAAGAGGGTCTCCAGCCGAAGACCCCCTCGAGTGTCAGCAGAGGTTATGCTGTAGATCGCTTCCCCATATCATGAAAGAAAAAATTAGTAAAAAATATGATTTAATTTAAGCAGATTTCGTTCCATACATAGATTACGCTTTTGATTCATGGCATTAACATTCAATTTACGAGCCGTTAATTAACCTGTATGTAAATAAATCCGACACAGCTTTCCATTATCCAACAACTGAAGCTCGCTCGCCATTGACATATCTCAACTCTAACTTTTTCTAAAAATGAGACTTTTTACTCACATTTCGGTGAGCATCAGAACAGCTGCCTGTATAGCCATGCGAATAATTAATTAATTCTCGCTTTAAAAATAAAAATATCTGTGGCAACAATAAGATGGCATGAACAACCCATTTTCCGTTTGACAGGATGGTGTAAGACTTGTAGCATTCGCGGCCTTTGAAGCTGGGTCGGTAGCTCAGTCGGTAGAGCAGCGGACTTTTAATCCGTTGGTCGCGAGTTCGAATCTCGCCCGACCCACCATATTTTTTTCGCATGACATTGCTGACCCGGTTTCGGGTTGTTAGCTCAGTTGGTAGAGCAGCGGACTCTTAATCCGTAGGTCGACAGTTCGAATCTGTCACAACCCACCATTTCACCATCATTTTGACAGCTTCCAGCATGCGAAGCTGTTTTTCATTAGAGTGATAAAGCTCATTGGCCTCATTGATCAATGGCTCGCCGTATAATGACTTTGTTGTTTCACTTTTTCACTCATTCCCTTATCATTTAGGAAAGCTGATGGCCAAACCCAACTACTCTTTCGAAAAACGGCAACGCGATTTGGCCAAAAAACAGAAAAAAGAAGAAAAGCGTCTGAAAAAACAAGGTCCTGGAGACTCCCCGGAAGCATCATCTGATGGAACAGAAACGACGCGGCCAGACGCGGAACTCTCAGCTGAACGCCCAGCCGAGCCGCCTGCGGCGTAAGCTCCTGAAGCGAGTACTCTCCGGCCAGAAAACTCTATCGCCCCAGACGATAGACAGCAAGGCTACCCAAAAAATTAGGCTCTTCAAGGATTAAGCGGCCGCTTTCATCCAGCACCTGCCGCTCACGAATGGCCAACTGCATTTTGGTGCACAGCGATTCAAAATCGAGCAATGTGAAAAATCGCAGATTAGGCGTATCAAACCACTCGTAAGGCAGGTCTTCGGAAACCGGCATACGGCCACGCATCACCGCCATGCGGTTTTTCCAGTAGGCGAAATTGGGGAAGCTCACTACAGCTTCGCGGCCGACACGCAACATTTCAGCCAGCAGACGTTCTGTATGGCGCACAGTCTGTAACGTGCGCGACAGCACCACATGATTGAATGTGCCATCATCAAAACCTGCCAAGCCTTGCTCCAGATCACCCTGAATAACATTGATTCCCTGCGCAATAGCTGCCAGAACACCCGCTTCTTCGCGCTCGATCCCATAGCCATGGGCACCCCGCTCTTCGATCAAGCGTTTTAACAATGAACCGTCGCCGCAACCCAGATCGAGTACACGCTCACCGGGTTTTACCCAGCTCGCAATTAAATCAAAGTCGGCACGTTCGGCAGTTTGCATCATAGAATTATCCGTTGCAGATAGGTGGCCACAACCGCATGGTAATAGGCGTCTTCCATCAGAAAAGAATCATGCCCATGGGCGCAATTGCTTTCAGCATAGGCTACCGATTGTCCGTTATGCACCAGCGCATGCACAATCTCGCGCGAACGAAAAGGCGCAAATCGCCAATCGGTGGAAAATGCAATGATCAGAAAACTTGCCCGCGCAGGCGCCAATGCCGCCGCGAGTTGTCCATCATAAGCTAACGCAGGATCAAAATAATCCAATGCTCGGGTCATGCGTAAATAAGTATTTGCATCAAACAGACCTGCAAATTTATCGCCCTGGTAGCGTAAATAAGATTCGATCTCGAACTCCACATCGAAACTATAGCTACCAGCACCGGGGCGCTGACGACGACCGAATTTTTCGGCCATCTGATCATCTGACAAATAGGTAATATGGCCCAGCATACGTGCCAGCCGCAAGCCGTTTAACGGGCGCACATCATGCGCATAATAATTGCCTCCATGAAAATCCGGGTCGCTCAAAATAGCCTGCCGCGCAATTTCGTTGAACGCAATGTTTTCCGTCGAGAGCTTGGCTGAAGCCGCAATCACCAGACTATGCCGTACGCGCTCAGGAAAACTCAGCGTCCACTGCAATGCCTGCATGCCACCCAGGCTGCCACCAATAACGGCCGCCCAGGCATCAATACCCAGAATGTCGGCCAGGCGTGCTTGCGTTGCCACCCAATCTTCAACTGTCACCACGGGGAAATCTGCACCCCAGTGCTGGCCTGTTGCGGGATTGATGCTAGCAGGCCCCGTCGAGCCATGACATCCGCCCAGATTATTCACGCCAACGATGAAAAAGCGGTCTGTATCCAGCGGTCGGCCAGGGCCGATAATGTTGTCCCACCAGCCGATGGTGTCGTTTTGATTTGCGTAGTATCCCGCCACATGATGGTGGCCCGAGAGCGCATGACAAACCAGAATCGCGTTGGATTTAGCCGCGTTTAACGTGCCATAGGTTTCATACACCAGATCAAAGCTGGGCAGTAGCGCACCACTTTTCAGCACCAAGGGTGAGGAAAAATACGCCTGCTGGGGGAAAACTAGCCCGACACTCATCATTATTATCTTAAGTCGCCTTACAGCCGCGCCATTAGCTCGGCAATTTTTTCCGGCTCATCAATTTTCAACAAGCGCGAGACATGAGGGGCCAAAAGGGCCGTATCTGACTTCAGCACCTGTTGCTTGACCGCCAACAACTGCGCTGGATGCATCGAAAATTGACGCAACCCCATGCCGAGCAACAAGCGCGTTAATTTGGGGTCGCCCGCCATTTCACCACACACAGAAACCGGCAGCCCGGCGCGCGCGCCAGCCTGCAAGGTCTTGAGAATCAGCTGCAACACCGCCGGATGCAATGGATCATACAGGTGAGCCACCGCCCTATCGCTGCGATCAATGGCCAGGGTGTATTGAATCAAATCATTCGTGCCGATCGACAAAAAATCAAGATGCCGCAAAAAGGGGCCAAGCACCAATGCCGCCGCAGGAATTTCTATCATGCCTCCCACTTCAATATCCGCTGCAAATTTATGACGCGACTCGCGCAGTTGCGCTTTGGCTTCTTCGATCAAGGCCAGCGTTTGTACAATTTCCTGTGCATGTGCCAGCATGGGAATCAACAACCGTACTCTGCCATGTTGCGAAGCCCGCAAAATTGCGCGCAACTGGGTGAGAAAAATCTGCGGTTCGGTGAGACAAAATCGAATGGCGCGCAAACCCAGTGCGGGATTCGGAGAAAGATGATCCCCCGCGCGGCCTCTTAATGCGCGTGCCTCTTTATCGGCGCCAATATCCAAAGTACGTATCGTGACCGGCTTGCCGGAAAATGCCTTCACCACATGACGATAGGCTTCATATTGTTCGTCTTCATCGGGCAATTCATCGCGGTTCATGAAAAGAAATTCCGTGCGGAACAAACCAATGCCATCGGCTCCAATTTCTTTAGCCCGCACAGCATCCTGCGGCAATTCGATATTGGCATACAGCTCAATCAACTTGCCATCCAGTGTGGCAGCGCGTGCCGTTTTAAGGCGCATGAGCTTGCTGCGCTCCAGCTCAAGGCCTGCTTTTTTGAACCGATATTCTTCCAGAACGCGCGCATCCGGATCAACAATCAGCATGCCACGCGTGCCGTCGAGAATCAGCAAATCATTATCCTGAATCAGCGGCCGGGCATTTTGCATACCGACCACGGCTGGAATCGCCAGGCTGCGCGCAACAATCGCGGTATGTGAAGTCGCGCCGCCTGTATCGGTGACAAATCCACCGACTTCCAAATTCTTGAATTGCAGCGTATCTGCTGGCGATAGATCATTCGCGACCAGAATCAGCTCGGTATCAGGCGTGATCTTTCGACTGGCAATTTTGCGCGGCTTGTTTTGCAATATGCGCAATACCCGCTCAACTACCTGCGAGACATCGTGCTTGCGTTCCCTTAGGTAAGCATCTTCAAACGCATCAAACTGCACAGCTAATTCCTGCATCTGTTGCACCATCGCCCATTCGGCATTGCAGCGGCCATCACGAATCAATGAGTGCACGCCAGCTGTTAAATCAGGATCAGCCAACAGCATGGAATGCAACTCAATGAACGCAGACAGCTCACCCGGGCTGCCCGCATTATTTGCCTCTTCGCGCAAAGCATCCAGCTCGCTTCTTGCAGTAGCAAGCGCAGCATCCAGCCGTTTTAACTCATCGACGACATCGCGCTCACGCAGTTGATACTGCGTCACTTCCAGCACGGCGTGCGAAATCAGATGGGCATGACCAATGGCAATGCCTCCTGATACCGCCAGACCATGCAAGGTAAAGCTCATGACGTTTACTCGGCCTCGCCAAAACGATCAGCAATCAATTGCAACAAGCCTTGCAATGCTTCATTTTCTTGCTCGCCGTTGGTGATCACCATGACTTTTGCCCCCCTGCCCGCGGCCAGCATCATCACGCCCATAATGCTTTTAGCATTGATGCGACGCCCGCCCCGCTCCATCCAGACTTCGCACAGAAAACTGCCTGCCA
>DATCQI010000138.1:0-4764 GCA_036569545.1 Rugosibacter sp.
ATACCCACCCATGCCCAGAACCACGTCAGGCCGGATACGTGACAACGCGCGCCAGGCGCCGACACAGCCGCGGAATAAATTCAGGGGCAAAGCCAACTTGCGCATCAGCCCCTTGCCGCGCACTGCCGAAAAATTCATCCAGGCCATTTGATAGCCACGCCCGGCCACCAATTTCGCTTCCATGCCCTCCGGGTTTCCCAGCCACGCAATCTTCCAGCCTTGTGCGCGCAAATGTTCTGCTACTGCCAACCCTGGCATGATGTGCCCGCCGGTGCCGCCCGCCATGATCAAAACCTTCCTCATACAGACTGCCCCTTCATCAACTGACGATTCTCCCAGTCGACGCGAAACAGTATGGCCAAGGTGATGCAATTGGCCACAATACCCGAGCCGCCAAAGCTCATCAACGGCAGGGTCAGGCCCTTGGTTGGCAACAGCCCCATGTTCACCCCCATGTTGATGAAGCCCTGCACGCCCAGCCAAACGCCAATGCCTTGTGCCACCAGGCCGCTATATACACGATCCAGCGCCAGCGCCTGGCGGCCAGCGGCGAATGCACGTTCAACCAGCAGGGCGAACATGCCAATCACCGCGCAAACACCAAACAAACCAAGCTCTTCGGCAATCACGGCCAATAAAAAATCGGTATGCGCTTCAGGCAAATAAAACAGTTTTTCCACACTGGCACCCAACCCCACGCCAAACCATTCGCCGCGGCCAAAAGCAATCAGCGCGTGGGAAAGCTGGTAACCCTTGCCATACGCATCCTGCCAGGGATCCATAAAGCCAAACATGCGTTCGCGCCGATAGGGCGAGGACCAGATCAAAATGACGAATGCCACTGCCATCACCACCAGCAGCGCACTGAAGAGCCGCGCATTGATGCCGCCCAGAAACAGAATGCCTACTGCAACACTGACAATCACCACAAACGCGCCGAAATCCGGTTCGCGCAGCAACAGCGCGCCGACTAGCACCATCACTCCCGCCATAGGCACAAACCCGCGGCGAAAACTCGCCATGTCGCTTAATTTGCGCGTGGTGTAATCCGCTGCATACAGCACGGCAAACAGCTTCATGAATTCAGAGGGCTGTAAATTGATCGGACCAAAACCTATCCACCGCTGAGCCCCATTGACCGAGCGGCCAAGATGCGGAATCAGCACCACAATCAATAACACAAACCCCGCTACAAATAACCAGGGAGCTACCTGCTGCCACAATCGCATCGGCACCTGAAACGCGGCAGCTGCAGCGCCTAAGCCAACTATCAGGAATATGCCATGGCGTATCAAAAAATAGGCTGACTGGTTACCCGTAAATCGGCTGCCTCCCGCCATGTCGATTGATGCCGAATACACCATGACCAAGCCGAGGAACAGCAAGCCAATCGCAGGCCACAACAGCAAAGGATCCATCTCGGGATTAGCTGACCGCGCCACGGCGTTCCAGTTATTCATGATGCTGCTTTCACTAAGCGATTCACCGCTGCAATAAAGACTTCTGCGCGGTGCTGATAGTCGCGGAACATGTCAAAACTGGCGCAGGCAGGCGACAGCAATACTGCATCATTTTTTTGTGCCAAGGCATTTGCCTGCTGCACGGCATCGCTCATATCGGTAGCGAAAACCAGCGGCACACCACTATTTTCAAGGGCATTGCCGATAAGCGGTCCATCGCGACCGATCAAAACCACCGCGCGTGCGCATTGCGCAACGGCAGATGCCAAGGGCGAAAAATCCTGCCCCTTGCCATCACCTCCGGCGATCAACAAAATTTTTCGATCCTGAATTCCGCCCATGCCGGTTAACGCTGCCACGGTTGCGCCAACATTGGTACCTTTTGAATCGTCATACCAGGTCACACCATTCATCTCGACCACTTTTTCAACCCGGTGCGGCAAACCTTGAAAACTCAGTATGGCAGGCAATAATTCCTGCGCGTCATAACCCAGGCTCACGCACAGTGCTAAAGCCGCCATGACATTGGCCGCATTGTGCAAGCCCTGCAGAGGCAGCCTGGAGATGGGCAACAAGCATTGCTCGCCTTGCGCCACCCACAGCTCACCTGCCTGTTGCCGCAATCCAAAATCCGCCGCCGTTTGTGGCGCATCCAGGCCGAAGCTGAGCAGACGGCGGCCAGAAATCCGCATGCCGCGCACATGCACATCCTGCCGATTCACAACCTGCACGCCCCCGCCTTGAAAGATACGCGCCTTGACTGCGGCATAAGCTGCCAGATCAGCGTAGCGATCCAGATGATCATCCGAAATATTCAGCACCGTCGCAGCTGCCGGCTGCAACGATGTCGTAGTCTCCAGCTGAAAGCTGGATAACTCCAGCACCCACACCTGCGGTAAATCTTTTTGCGCCACATGGTTTGCCAGCACAGCCAGTGCCGCAGGAGAAATATTGCCCGCTACACCCACGCTCTGCCCCATGCTGCGCAATAGATGTCCCGTAAGCGCAGTGGTAGTCGTTTTGCCATTGGTACCGGTAATCGCCAGCACGGGGGCGGAAGTCGGTGCCGTTAAATTCAAGTCACGCAAAGCGCGTGCAAAAAGCTCGATTTCACCAATCACCGGCAAACCCTGCGCCATCGCCTGGCGCACAATGGGCAGATCACTTGGCAAGCCGGGCGACAACACAACCAGATCAATGTCATCCAGCAAATGCAACTCAAACACACCAGCCAAAAAGTCGGCACTGGTGACACGGCGACGCAGCTCGACAAGATACGGCGGATTCGCTCGCGTATCCGCCACACGAACCCGCGCCCCCGCTGCTGCGCACCAGCACGCAGAAGCCAGACCGGATTCACCCAGGCCGAGTACGAGCATGTGTTTGCCTTGCCATTCGCTCATCATCTTTAGCTCATCGGATTTTCAAGGTGGATAGTCCCACCAGCACCAGCAAAATCGTGATGATCCAGAAACGCACAACCACTTGTGTCTCTTTCCACCCCGTTTGTTCAAAGTGATGATGCAGCGGCGCCATGCGCAAAATGCGCCGCCCCTCGCCGTATTTCTTTTTGGTGTATTTGAAATAGCTCACCTGGAGCATCACCGATAGTGTCTCCGCGACAAAAACCCCGCCCATGATGAAAAGCACGATTTCCTGCCGTGCGATGACGGCAACAGCCCCGAGCGCTGAACCCAGCGCCAGCGCACCCACGTCGCCCATGAACACTTCTGCCGGATACGCGTTAAACCACAAGAATCCAAGCCCGGCCCCCGCAAGGGCTGCGCAAAAAACGGTGAGCTCACCCGCACCAGGAATATGCGGCAACAACAGATATTTCGAGAACACCGCGTTGCCCGCGACGTACGTAAACAAACCCAGCGCTGCGCCGATGAGCACTGTCGGCATGATGGCCAGGCCATCAAGCCCATCAGTCAGGTTCACGGCATTACTCGTGCCTACAATCACCAGATAAGTGAGTGTAATAAATCCCAGCATGCCCAGCGGATAACTCACGCTTTTGAAAAATGGCACAATGAGGTCAGTCTTCGTCGGCAACTCGAGCGTGAAGCCACTGCCCACCCACTGCATAAAAAGCTTTAAGACTTGCTCATTATTGGGTGCAGAAATTGAAAAGGAAATGTACACCGCAGCCAAAAGGCCCACCACGGTTTGCCAGAAAAACTTGGCGCGAGCGGATAAGCCTTTGGGATTGTGATACACCACTTTGCGCCAGTCATCCACCCAGCCCACCGCACCAAAACCGAAGGTAACCAGTAAAACAACCCATATAAACCGATTAGATAAATCGGCCCATAGCAAGGTAGCTATGCCCAGCGATATAAGGATCAGTGCGCCCCCCATCGTGGGGGTGCCGGCCTTGATCAAATGCGTCTGCGGCCCATCGCTGCGTACCGACTGACCAATTTTTTTCGCAGTCAGCCAACGAATCAACATCGGGCCGAAAATGAATGAAATCGCAAGCGCCGTCATCGTCGCTAGCACCGCGCGCAACGTAATGTAGTTGAACACACCGAAACCACGATAGTCGCGGGCTAACCAATGAGCAAGCTCAAGCAGCATGGATGTCTCCTGTAGTTGAAGGATGATGCTCAATGCTTTGTTCAATAAGGGCGTTCACAACACGCTCCATGCGCATGAAGCGCGAGCCTTTAACAAGTACCGTGGTATGTTCATCCAGCTCGGCGCGCAGGGTTTTGATAAGCGCCTCAATGTGGGGAAAATACTCACCGCCCTCACCAAAATTATGCGCAGCCGCAGCAGATAGTTCGCCCAGACACAACAACCGATCAATACCGTGACTTTTCGCATAGCCACCTACTTCGTCATGAAACTGGGCCGCTGCTTCTCCCGTCTCACCCATATCGCCCATGACAAAAATACGTCGCCCCGGAATACCTATAAGCACATCAATCGCCGCACGCATGGAATCAGGATTGGCGTTATAAGTGTCATCCATAATAAGCGCGCCATGCGGCCCCCTCCATTGCTGCAACCGTCCTTTGACACCCTTAAATTCAGCCAGTCCTTGTGCCACCATGTCCAGTGTCACGCCGGTTGCCAGTGTCGCCGCAGCCGCTGCGCATGCATTCATCGCGTTATGCTGACCGGGCACACCCAGCGGAATATTCGTCACGCCCCACGGTGTGCTCAAACGAAGCGCGCCACCCAAGCCCTGCGGGGTGAAGTCACCGCACACATCCGCTGCCTCGCGCATGCCAAATGTCAGTTGCAAATTGTTTTGTGCCAGCGTGTGCCATAGCTCGGCCTGGGCATCATCCGC
>DATCQI010000139.1:0-2559 GCA_036569545.1 Rugosibacter sp.
TGCGCGTTGGCTACGGCGCGTAGATTGACAGTCGATAAGCGGATGGCTGAAATTGCCAGCAAAGTCAGCACCACCAGCATGATCAGGCTGAGGATCAAAACCACTCCGCGTTGACGCGAATGCACGGTGTGGCGCATCATGGCTTCTCCCGCCGGGCGGACATATTGACTACCTTGATAGTTGAGGATGTGAGTCGGCGGCGATAAGTATCACCCGCTGCAGCCAGGGCTTTGCTGCCCATGACGAAGGTTTTTTGATCTGTATAGCTTCGCGTCGGCAGCAAGTCACGCGTAACGAGAAAAAGTTTCACGGCAACAACATCTTCCCAACGGTCTTCTCCGGCGGCATCCTGCCGCATGCCCGCTATGTGGGTGCCATTCGAGCCGGTCCAGGGGTTCTCGTTGGAAAGAATATAAGTGTCAGTTGCGCCATCAATGGCGCCGGTCCATATCCAATCAACACCGCCATCGGATGCTGTGCCAGTTGCGTGAACTGGCGGGATAGTTCCCGTTGTGCCGCCAGTCGTCGTCGTATAAAAATTGTCTCCATTATAGCGGACACTATTTGCTGCAACTGCCGTATTTGGAAGCCACGGTGTGCCAACACCATCAATGCCTAGTTCAATATGCATGTTTTCAACACCAGGTGCAACGGTGCGCAGGTTTTCCTTAACCTTGAGTACCCCGCCAATCGCGCCGAGCTCGACTAGCTTGAGTGTCGGTATGCCATCTCCTGTGCCTGTGCAGTCATTGCAGGTCGAAATGAAATAAATTCGGGTGATCAGCTTGCGCAAGAGCGCATTAGGTCCTGGTAACGAGACCGAACAGCCCAGTGTGTGCATAGTGAAATCGCTGCTAGTGGCTGTTGATATGGCGAGAAAGGGCTGTGTGTCTAAGGGTCCCTCGCTGCAAGAGGAAACCTGGAGATAGGTTTCGTTGGGGACATAACCTGCCCCCCCCACAGTCACGGCATTCGTACTGGTGCGGCGGATGACTAGAACATCTGTGTTTGGCTTGTAGTGATCCAAGCAATCTGTCAGCGCCGTCGGCAGATTGCCAGTGCCATGCGCTTCGTAAACAAAAATCGGAAATGGTACCTGAACCGGTGATGTCGTAGCATTCCAGCCAGGGAGCGGGTTACCGCCGGTCGTACTGCATGGGTCGACATATTTCCAGTCAGCTGGGGCCGATCCGGTGGTCGGTGGGGAATAGCTGCCGTAGTAGCCTGCGAGCCGGATATCTTCGGAGAGCGTATCAAGCGAATAGCGCGCTGTTTCGATTTTTTGCCCGTCGCGATCAATCTTCTCTCGGGTGTTGACAGACTGAGCGAAAATCGACGCCAAGGCGGTCATCAGAATCATACTGATGGCCAACGACACCATGACTTCTATCAGGGTAAATCCGCGCAGGTGGGTAAATGTAAACTGGTTGAGCTTCATGGTGTATTAGGGTGCTCCTAGAGCGGCGACGCGCAAGGTGCGACTGACACCACTGCGGCGTGAAACAATTGCCGCCTGGCCGCACGTATTGCCGTTACCGATGACGCCAATATCACGGCTTTTCCAGACTACGTCTACTTCGAACTCACCGTTTGGCGCCAGAAATACGCAGCCACGGGCGTCGCTCATGCCACCCATCTTGCCTCCGCTGGCGGTGGATTCGGCTATCCCCTTCAATGCCAGATCCCACTCACATAGATCACGAGCGGCCATGCTTGTCTTCGTTGCGCAACACTGTGCTTGCAGAGTGGATGTATTATTTCCAACTGTAATGCAATCGTTGGCATAACTGGTGCCGAAAATAATCTTGGCACTGCTGCCATCCTGTTGGTTGTACCCTGTACTGGCCGATGTGCTGGTTTTAAGCTCGGCGAGGTTGGCACCCATGCGATCAGCCAATTCATTGGCTAGCATCATGGCTTGGCCGCGCGAGAACGATTCCGTCTCGGCATTAATCCCTCTACCCTGTAACCCTGCTAGACCCAGAAGACCGACGGCAAGGACGGCCATAGTGATGAGTACCTCCAGTAATGAGAAGCCTGCTTGTGTCGTCCTCATCGAATTGTGAATCATGAGCAAGCTCCTGACTTGATGGTGACATTCCCGCTGCTATCAATGGATACGCAGCGAGAATTGGCAGAGGCACTGCTGTCATTGACCTGTAAGTGCACTGAGCTGCCGCTGGCAAGTCGCCCACTGCGATTAAAAGCAATGGGCGCCGCGACGCCCTGATACACGTAGGCAACGCCTTGGGTCGGTCGCACGATCTGCATTACCCCATCATCAGGCGTGGACATATTACAAGGCGTGGTGTTGGTGAAGGTTACGCACCAGCCGTTGCTGAAATTATTCGCGGGTGCGACGATGGAGATCGAGGCAGAAGATGCGCCACCCCACTTGATTGCCTCGCTACGGGCAAACATCGCCGTAGTCAGTAAATCAAATGTGGCTGATTTCATCTTCTGGTTGGCCAGCAGCGTTTGCAGCCCCGGAACGCCAATACCCATCGCAATCCCGAGGATGGCGATAACGATCATCAGCTCGATCAAGCTGAATCCGCA
>DATCQI010000140.1:0-23603 GCA_036569545.1 Rugosibacter sp.
GGCACTTAGATAAAGCTGGTCCGCCCGACAGGACTCGAACCTGTTACCCCCGGCTTAGAAGGCCGGTGCTCTATCCAGATGAGCTACGGGCGGAAAAGGCGGCAAGTGCTGGAAAGTTTCAGAAAGAGCCGGAAAGCAACAACCCTTCTTAAAAATGGAATGGTCGGGGTGAAAGGATTCGAACCTTCGACATCTTGCTCCCAAAGCAAGCGCGCTACCGGGCTGCGCCACACCCCGAACAAGCATGCATTCTACTCACCCTGGGGTTTGTCGGTCAATGCCGATATGCTCTTTAGGGCTTCTCTTGCCATAAAGATTTGACTTGCGACAGAGATGGCTTTCGTATATAAAGCACCCCTCTTTGTTTTTAGTTAAATACTGCAATGACTGACGACCTGCTACACAAGAAACAATTTCCTGCATACATCCCGAAAAAGGGTGAGCAGTATATGAGCGCAAAACAGCTGGCTCATTTCCGAGCGATTCTTTCCTCAGTTAAGGAAGAGTTGCGTGATGATATTGAACGCACCGTGCATACCATGCAGGATGAGGCAACCGTGTTTGCCGACCCTAATGACCGCGCCAGTCAGGAATCTGACATTGCGCTTGAACTCCGTAATCGAGATCGTGAACGCAAATTGATCAAGAAAATTGACGAGTCCATCGCACTGATCGAAAGCGAGGATTATGGCTACTGCAATTCTTGTGGCATTGAGATTGGTCTAAAACGCCTTGAAGCCCGCCCGACTGCAACACTATGCATCGACTGCAAAACTCTGGAAGAGCATCGCGAAAAGCAGATAGGTAAATAACTTCACGTCGTTTTTTACGTAGTTATTCTATCGATTCATTAAAATTTACCCAATAAAAAAGGACGCCCAAGCGTCCTTTTTTATTTCTTGAGTATGCCTGACTTATTCAGCCATTTATTCAGCAATCTCAGGCGCAGCCGCTGGTTCCGCATCCACAGCCTTCATCGATAAACGTACGCGGCCTTTATCATCGGTTTCAACGACTTTTACTTTAACAATCTGTCCTTCTTTGAGGTAATCCGCTACGGCATTCACCCGTTCATTCGCAATCTGGGAAATATGCAGCAGTCCATCTTTACCTGGCAAGAGACTGACGATTGCACCAAAATCAAGTAAACGCAGCACCGTGCCTTCATAAACGCGACCCACCTCGACTTCAGCCGTAATATCTTCAATACGCTTCTTGGCGATTTGGGCGGCATCCGCATTGACTGACGAAATAGTGATTGAACCATCATCGGCTATATCAATGACACAACCTGTTTCTTCGGTCAGGCCACGAATCACTGCACCGCCTTTACCAATCACATCGCGGATTTTTTCGGGATTAATCTTCATGTGGATCATGCGCGGTGCAAAGGTGGAGACCTCTTCGCGAGGAGCCGACATTGAATTATTCATCAAGCCAAGAATATGCAAACGTGCTTCTTTGGCTTGCGACAAAGCAACTTGCATGATTTCCTTGGTGATACCTTGAATCTTGATATCCATTTGCAAAGCCGTGATGCCTGATTCAGTACCTGCCACTTTGAAATCCATATCGCCCAAATGATCTTCATCGCCCAGGATATCGGTTAGCACGGCAAAGCGATTACCCTCTTTGATCAGACCCATCGCGATACCTGCTACGGGCGCCTTGAGCGGCACACCAGCATCCATCAGCGCAAGCGAGCCACCACATACGGACGCCATGGAAGATGAGCCGTTAGACTCGGTAATTTCAGACACAACCCGCATTGAGTAACCAAACTCTTCTGCCGAAGGTAGAACGGCAATCAAGGCACGTTTAGCCAAGCGGCCATGACCGATTTCACGACGCTTGGGCGTACCCACACGCCCGGTTTCACCCGTAGCATAGGGAGGCATGTTGTAGTGCAGCATGAAGCGGTCACGATACTCGCCTTGCAGCGCATCGATGATTTGTTCATCACGGCCGGTGCCCAGGGTTGCAACAACCAGGGCCTGTGTTTCACCGCGAGTAAATAAAGTAGAGCCATGCGTACGTGGCAATACACCATTGCGAATCGCAATCGGGCGCACGGTACGCGTATCACGTCCGTCAATGCGTGGCTCGCCACTAAGGATCTGGTTGCGAACAATCTTGGCTTCCAGATCAAACAGGCAATTGTTCACTGCATTGAGTTCAGGAGGATTATCGATACCCTCAGTTAAGGCAGCAATGGTTTTCTTGGTGATTTCACGCGTTTTTTCGGTGCGTGCTTGCTTGCTGGTAATCCGATAGGCCTCGCGTAATTCGTTTTCTGCTAACTCGCTCACACGGGCAATAAGCGGCTCGTTGCGCGGGGCTGGCTGCCAATCCCATTCGGGCTTACCAGCAAGTTCGACCATCTCGTTTATCGCATTAATTGCCACTTGCATTTGTTCGTGGCCAAATACAACAGCACCTAACATGACCTCTTCTGTCAGTTGCTTGGCTTCGGACTCCACCATCAAGACAGCCGCTTGTGTTCCAGCAACCACGAGGTCAAGCTGCGTGCTTTCCAGCAGCTGCGTTTTAGTAGGACACAGAACATAGTTGCCATTGATATAACCCACGCGCGCAGCACCAATCGGGCCATTGAACGGGATACCGGAAATAGCCAATGCAGCCGAAGCACCGAGTAGCGCAGGAATATCCGGATCGATTTCTGGGTTGCAAGACATCACTGTGCAAACAATTTGTACTTCGTTGTAAAAGCCTTCGGGAAATAAAGGGCGCAGTGGGCGATCAATAAGTCGGCAGGTTAACGTTTCTTTCTCTGACGGGCGTCCTTCACGCTTGAAAAATCCACCAGGGATGCGACCTGCAGCATAGGTTTTTTCCTGATAATCCACGGTCAGCGGGAAAAAATCCTGGCCTGGCTTGGCTGAGCGTGCGCCAACGACGGTAACCAAAACCACGGTGTCTTCCATGGTGACCAATACAGCACCCCCTGCTTGGCGAGCAATCTCGCCTGTTTCTAGCGTGACCGTATGGTCGCCGTAAGCAAAACTCTTTTTGACTGGATTAAACACGAATATCCCTTTCAGTAAAAATAAAAGCCGGCCCAGCACTCAGGGCTGAACCGGCGAGATTCATCATCGGTTGATGAAGAGGCGACACAGGTCGCTCGATTTAAAAACAGCGCCGTGATTTATTTGCGCAGACCAAGGCGCTCAATCAGCGCACGATAGCCTTCTGCATTCTTACGCTTGAGGTAATCCAGCATCTTGCGACGCTGACTAACCATCTTCAACAGCCCACGACGCGAATGATGATCTTTCACGTGCGCTTTAAAGTGACCTGTCAAATCGTTGATGCGTGCTGTGAGCAGTGCGACCTGGACTTCGGGGGAACCCGTATCGCCTTGTGCACGCTGGTAGTTGGTTACAATACTTGCCTTATCTGTCGTGGAAATTGCCATTGTAGTTTCCTTGCTTATTCTGATCCTTGAAGAGCTGGCTATTATAGCGTTTCAAACAACGCTTTATCAAGCCGTCTATGATATTCATTGCACTGCAACAGAAACGAGTCTCTGTGGCTTCAACCAGCCATCAGTCGTCATCTGGCAAACGCCCATAAAGTGGTTATCTGCATCATAAATCCGCATACGAGCACCCGCCTCACCGGTCCATCGTATGGCTTGCCCTTGCCTTACTTTCGCTGCAGTATCAGAGTCCAGCCGTGCGGTGGCAAGACCCGGTAGCAATGCATCTGGTGGCAAAAGCAATGCATCGCGAGCCAGGTTATCGAGGGACTCAAGTTCAGTGATCGTATGCGCCTGTGTAACATCCAATGCGCCTATGCCCATTCGCCGTAGTGCAATTAAGTGTCCACCACAACCCAGTACCTCACCAATATCTGCAGCTAAAGTTCGCACATAGGTACCCTTGCTGCAAGTGACCTCAAACACAAAACGCTCTGCTTCCCACTCAAGTAGCCGAATCTGATAAATATGTACATGTCTGGGTGCTCGCTCCAGCACAATGCCCTCACGTGCGTAGGCATACAATGGTTTGCCGTCGCGCTTCAATGCTGAGTGCATAGGAGGAATTTGCTCGATATCCCCCAGAAACCGGGTGAGCATCTGTTCAAGAGCAACACGGTTTGTTGTGACGGGTCGCCGCATTAATACAGCCCCTTCAGCATCGGCCGTATCGGTAGTGACTCCTAGCTGAACGGTAGCAATATAACGCTTGTCTGCGTCCAGCAACGCACTGGAAAATTTTGTCGCCTCACCAAAACAGAGGGGCAACAAGCCAGTCGCCAAGGGATCAAGCGTACCCGTATGACCCGCTTTATCCGCATTATAAAGGCGCCGCGCTGCTTGCAGGGCATAGTTGGAAGAGACACCTAAAGACTTATCCAGCAACAAGACACCATCCAGACGACGGCGCGGAATACGTCGCGGAGCGTTCAATTGTTATCCAGCTTTTTATCCGATTTAACTGCCTCATCAATCAAACCCGACAAGTAAGTGCCACGCTCAACGGAGGCATCATAGAAAAAATGCAATTCGGGAATTTGATGTATGCGCAAACGACGGCCCAACTCACGACGCAAAAATCCAGCCGATCGTTTCAGGCCTTCTGCAAGAACCTCTTTTGACTCTACACCCGCTAAGGACGTATAAAAAACCTTGGCATGTGCGTAATCAGCAGTCACCTCAACGTCGGTTACTGTCACCAGTGCCAGCAGTGAAGCAATACGTGGGTCTTTGAGATGAAACCGTAACAGCTCAGCCAGTTCGCGGCGAAGCTGCTCTGCTACACGGTCAGATCTCGCAAAACCACGCTGTGTCGCCATTACCGATTAAAGAGAACGCGCAATTTCCTGCGTTTCAAAAACTTCAAGTTGATCACCTTCGTTGATGTCATTGAAGTTCTTGAGGCTCAACCCGCATTCAAAGCCTTCTCTGACTTCCTTTGCATCGTCCTTGAAGCGCTTCAATGAATCCAGTTCACCGGTATGCACTACAACATTATTGCGTAACACGCGTACGGAGGCATTACGCTTGACAATACCGGACAACACCATACAGCCTGCCACCGCCCCTACTCTGGAAATGCGGAATACTTGACGGATCTCGACCATACCCAGCACTACTTCTTTTTTCTCGGGTGCCAGCATTCCCGACAAAGCAGCCCTCACTTCATCTACTACCGCATAAATGATGCTGTAATGACGAATATCTACGCCAAAACTTTCAGCCGCCTTGCGTGCACCTGCATCTGCTTTTGTATTAAAGCCAATGATAACGGCTTTGGAAGCAGAAGCCAGGTTTACATCAGACTCACTAATACTCCCCACACCTGCATGAATAATGGATATTTTAACTTCGCTCGTAGAGAGCTTGTTGAGTGACTGAACCAGCGCTTCTTGCGAACCCTGAACATCGGCTTTAACAATTAATGGCAAGGTTTTTATTTCTCCCTCAGCCAGTTGCTCAAACATGTTTTCAAGCTTTGCCGCTTGTTGCTTAGCCAGCTTGACATCACGAAACTTGCCTTGCCGGAACAAAGCAATTTCGCGTGCCTTGCGTTCATCGGCAAGCACCATGCCAATATCGCCCGCAGCGGGAACATCAGTCAATCCTTGAATTTCAACAGGTATGGATGGACCCGCTGTTTCAATGGACTTCCCATTCTCATCCAGCATGGCGCGTACACGTCCAAAAACCGAACCGAGCAGAAGCGAATCTCCCCGTCGTAGAGTTCCTGACTGTATCAAGAGCGTAGCCACCGGGCCTTTTCCTTTATCCAGGCGAGCTTCAATCACAATGCCTTTTGCCGGAGCCTCAACAGGCGCCTTCAGTTCGAGAACTTCGGCCTGTAAAAGCAACTGCTCAAGCAACTCATCCACACCTGCGCCTGATTTAGCAGATACACCAATGAATGGTGAATCGCCACCGTACTCTTCCGGCACAACACCCTCAGCCACCAGTTCCTGCTTAACCCGCTCAGGATTTCCATCAGGTTTGTCAATTTTAGTAATGGCGACAACCAGCGGCACACCTGCTGCTTTAGCATGATGAATCGCTTCTTTGGTTTGCGGCATGACACCATCATCCGCCGCAACGACCAGAACAACGATATCGGTAGCTTTTGCACCACGCGCACGCATCGATGAAAACGCCTCATGTCCCGGCGTATCAAGAAATGTGATCATGCCGCGCGGTGTTTCGACGTGATAAGCACCGATGTGTTGCGTGATTCCACCGGCTTCACCATGTGCTACACGGCTCTTGCGAATATAGTCCAGCAAGGATGTCTTCCCATGGTCAACGTGCCCCATGACTGTAACAACCGGGGCTCGCGGTAACTGCTCAAACACCTTGTGCTCTACCTGATCATCAAGAAAAGTTTCCGGATCGTCCAGCTTGGCAGCGAATGCGCGGTGACCCATTTCCTCGACCACAATCATCGCAGTTTCTTGATCCAACACCTGATTGATCGTCACCATAGAACCCATCTTCATCATCACTTTGATGACTTCAGATGCCTTGACTGTCATCTTATGCGCCAGGTCAGCAACCGAAATCGTTTCCGGTATCTGCACATCGTGAATTATGGCTTCAACCACCTGCTGTGGTGCACTATCTTCAGTATGCCCGCGGTGCCCGCCACCATGGCGTCCGCCCCCTTTAGCACCACGCCAGCCAGAGGGGCCGGTGTCGCCTCGTGTTTTAATCGTCCGACGCTTAGTCGCATCATCTTTCCAAACAGTTTTTTTAGCAGGCTTGGCCTTCGCCTCGAGCTCTTTGCCTACAGGTTTGTGTATCGTACCTGAAACACCTGCTGTCGGAGTTACCACCTTTGTTACGACTTTTGGTGCCGCTGCCGCCGCAACAGCAGCTTGCTGCTGTACAACACGTGCTTCAGCTTCAGCGCGCACTCTGGCTTCACGCGCATTTCTTGCCTCAAACTCAGTCGCTTGAATCGCAGCTAATTGCGCCTGACGCTTTGCCTCTGAATCTCGTAATGCACGCTCAGCCGGACCTATGACCGACTTAGCTTTTGGTTTGGCTGTAGAGCGTACAACAGCAACCTTCACCTCTGGCGGTGCAATTGGCTCAACATCTGCAATCGACGACTGTGACGCTACGGCAACGTCGATATCAACGTTGGCAGGTAAAACAACCTTCGGCTCACTATCGATTACGAAAACATTAGACTTTTCAGCTTTAATCTCTGTCACAGGGGTATTTGCCTTGTCAGACTCGGCACCTGCTGGAGCAATAGATTCTTCTGTTTCAATCTCATCTGCTTTTACACGCCCAGCCTTTTTCTTGGACGATACCTTTGCTTCAACCTGAGCCTCTACCTTGATTTCTAATGGCTGCTCGATGGTCGCAGCCTCCTCTTTTGGAGGCTCAACAGCTAATTTTTTTTCAGTCAGTGGATTGGCTGTAGTCGCTATTTCAGGAACATCCCGCTTGACGAACACTCTTTTTTTACGCACTTCAACTTGTATGGTGCGGGACCTACCCGCAGCATCCGAAGACTTTATCTCGGATGTCTGCTTACGCGTCAAAGTAATCTTTGACTTAGACGCGGGCTCTCCGTGCGATTTACGCAAATAGTCCAATAGGCGCGTTTTATCCTGTTCCGACATTATGTCGCTAGGAGCTTGTTTTTCAACACCGGCCTTGGCAAGTTGATCCAGTAGATCAGGGGCCGGCATTTTCAGCTCGGTCGCAAATTCAGAAACAGTCATCAAAGCCATGCCTTTACCCTCATTCTTCCTCAGCAAACCAATGGGCGCGCGCAACGACAATCAAGTCTTTTGCTCGATCAGCGTCCATCCCAGTCATTTCAATTAATTCATCGACTGCCAAGTCCGCCAATGCCTCACGATCCGTAACGCCACTCTTCGCCAGAGTTGCTGCCAGTCCAGCGTCCATCCCCTCTAGTACAAGCAGATCTTCAGACACTTTATTCAGCTGCTCCTCATCCACAATGGCTGCAGTTAATAAAACATTCCGCGCACGCTCACGCAACTCATTCACCACCACTTCATCAAACGCATCGATTTCAAGCATTTCTGCTAGTGGCACATAGGCAATTTCTTCTAACGAAGAAAAGCCCTCTTCAATCAGGATATTCGCCACCTCTTCGTCAACATCGAGCTTTGCAACAAACAAAGCGCGAATCGATTCAGATTCAGAGGCTGACTTCTCTTGCGACTGCTCAACAGTCATCAAATTGATTGTCCAGCCCGTCAACTCGGAAGCCAAGCGCACATTTTGCCCGCCACGACCAATAGCAATGGCAAGATTGGCTTCATCCACAACGACATCCATTGCATGTTTTTCTTCGTCCACCACAATGCTCTGCACTTCTGCCGGGGCTAAAGCGCCAATCACGAACTGGGCCGGGTCTGCTGACCAATTAATGATATCAACCCGTTCGCCAGACAATTCATTGGTAACTGCGGTGACCCGCGAACCACGCATACCAACACAGGTTCCAATAGGATCCACGCGGGGATCATTCGATTTCACAGCAATTTTTGCCCGCATACCAGCGTCACGTGCAGCCGCTTTAATTTCAAGCAGACCATCTTCAATCTCGGGGACTTCAAGCTCAAACAGTTTCATAATGAACTCAGGGGCAGTCCGCGACAAAATCAACTGCGGGCCGCGCGCCTGTCGGTCAATCTTCATAAGCCAAGCCCGGACACGATCGCCAGGGCGAAGATTTTCTTTGGGTATCATCTGGTCACGCGGCAATAAAGCCTCAATACGCCCCACCTCAATGATCGCGCTACCACGATCCAAACGCTTGACCGTACCACTGACGAGATGCTCCTTGCGTTCAAGGAAATCATTTAACATCTGCTCTCGCTCGGCATCACGAATCTTTTGCAGAATGACCTGTTTAGCTGCCTGCGCACCGATGCGACCAAAATCGATGGGCTCCATGGCCTCCTCGATGTACTCTTCGAGCCCGATATCTGAAATTTCGAGTTGAGCTTCTTTCAACCCTTTTTGCACCTCAGAATTTTCTACTGCGCTATCTTCGACAACCAACCAACGACGAAACGCCTCGTACTCGCCAGTTTCGTGGTCAATTTCGACGCGGATATCAGCCTCCTCGTTAACGCGCTTCTTCGTCGCTTGCGCGAGTGCTTGCTCTAGCGCATCAAACACGATATCTCTGGCAACATTTTTTTCGCGGGCCAAAGCATCAACCAACAGTAACAATTCACGGCTCATAGGTGGTTCTCCGACAATATTCAGAACGTTGGTACTAAACGTGCTCGATCCACGTTAGCTAGTGCCATCTCATGCAGCACATCTTCAACTCGCAAACTAAAACTTCCTCCGCCCCCGGCGGCCTCATCGTCCGCTACGGCCTCAATGACACCCTTGAAATTACGCTGATTACCTAATGGAACACGCAATTTCAGCTGAATCTCGCGACCAGTGAAGCGACGAAAATCTGCTACTTTGGTCAACGCACGATCCAGCCCAGGCGAAGACACCTCCAACCGGTCATAATCAATATTCTCAACCATGAAAACATGCGTTAGCTGATGGCTCACAGCAGAGCAATCATCCACACTGATGCCACGCACCGCCTGATCATCCGTTTCAGGATGATCAATAAAGACGCGCAGTAGTCTGGCGCGTGGGCTCGATTCCACCTCAACGAGCTCAAACCCCAAACCAACCACAGTTTTCTCAATTAAATCATTAAGCTGCATTCGCACACGCCTATCCGTCCGACAAATAAAAAATGGGCTAAAAAGCCCATTCTTTTCTCTCCCGAGAACGGTGCCAACTAAAGGAGCGAAATTATAGCAGAGGCCTCATTTCTCTGCAAAATCAATTTGATCGCCTGCGTCATCATCAGACAGGAAGTTCTGGTCGTCGAAGTCACCTTCGCTGCGAGGATAGCGTGGCATTCCGGTTTTTTGTTCAGGGGGCAATAGTTTCATCAAGGCCCCCACCTCGTCAGGTTCCAAGTCGCAGGATTGTCCTCGCTTCAGGCGGGGCGGCAGCTGAAGCGGACCATACCTCACACGCATCAGGCGGCTCACGGTTAAGCCGACAGCCTCAAACATGCGCCTCACCTCGCGATTACGCCCTTCCGACAGAGCCACGCGATACCAGCGGTTAGCGCCTTCGCCACCGGATTCCACGATCAAATTAAAACGCGCCAACCCGTCCTCCAGTTGAACACCCTGACGCAAACGTTCCAAAGCCTCTGGTGTTACCTCGCCCAAAACGCGCACGGCATATTCTCGCTCGATTTGGTATTTTGGATGCATCATCCGCTGTGCCAAACCACCGTCATTGGTAAATAACAGTAAACCGCATGAATTAAAATCCAACCGGCCAATGGAAATCCATCGTCCATTTCTCAAGCGAGGCAGCTTGGCAAAGACGCTCGGCCGCCCTTGCGGGTCATCCTTGGAAACGATTTCACCTTCGGGCTTGTGGTACATCAACACCCGCGGCAAGCGATGAGAGAACTTGAGCTGGACGAGCTTGCCATTCAGCCGAATTTTGTCGTCAGGGCCAACCCGCTGTCCAATATGGGCAGGCTCTCCGTTGACGTTAACGCGCCCGGCGCTAATCCACTCCTCAATCTCGCGACGCGAGCCGTGTCCCGCATCTGCCAATGCTTTTTGCAATTTTGGCGGATCGCTTAAAACAGCGTGATGACCTCTCCCGCTTTGAACTTGTAGCGTGGTCTGTCGCGATCCCGCGCTGTGATGACGCGCCTCGGCCAATGCGCGGGATCCCTCTTGCGCAGCACGAAAAGGCGTGGCCTTGCGCGGCTTAGCCGAATTCGCTGGCTTACGTGGCAAGCTGCTGTGCTTAGCCTTGGATGGTGTTGCGGGAGTACCTGGTTTTTTCATGGTGCCCTGCGGGCTAACCTCTGTTTCATCATTCTGTCGGCAACATGCGACCACTACGGATAGCCGGTTCGGTAGTATCTTTGATTGATTCTTTACTTATATCGTCACTGGATGTTTCACACGCTGAAGCAACAAAATCGGCAGTCAATGTCGCCTGACTTGGCTCAGTATTCATTACGCGTTCAATTTCGCTCAATGGCGGCAACTCGGTCAAGCTGCGCAAGCCCAGGTCATCTAGAAATATTCTTGTGGTGGCGTAAAGCGCAGGTCTGCCCGGGGCATCGCGATGACCAATCACATCAATCCAGCCGCGTGATTCAAGCGTTTTCAAAATATTAGGCGACACAGCCACACCCCGGATATCCTCAATATCCCCACGCGTTACAGGCTGACGATACGCAATAATCGACAGCGTCTCCATCACCGCACGTGAATACCTGGGTGCTTTTTCATTTTTTAGTCGATCAACATAAATCTGATATTCAGGGCGCGTTTGAAAACGCCAGCCCGAAGCCAGGCGTACCAGTTCAACACCACGGTCTGACCAATCACGTCGCAAATCATCCAGCAATATTTGCCATGTTTCGTCATCAAACGGCTCATCGAAAAGTTTTTTCAGCTCAGACAAGGGCAAAGGTTCTGTCGCCACCAACAAAGCGGTTTCAAGCACGCGCTTGTAATCATCCGGTTTATGCAGTGACTGCATCATGCAACCCCAGGTAATCTCACATAAATTGGCGCCAGTGCTTCATTTTGCGTAATTTCCACCATCGCTTCGCGGGCAAGCTCGAGCATGGCAAGAAAGCTGACTACCAGTCCTGGCGCGCCGAGCGTTATATCGAACAGTTGTTCAAACACCATATAGCCGCCGCCTTGCAAGCGACGCAAAATAAGTGTCATATGCTCGCGCACAGACAATTCTTCACGATGAATCTGATGATGCTGATGGTTTTTTACTTGTTTCATGAGCGAAAGCCACGCCAGCTGCAGATCATGCAGACTCACTTCGGGTTGGTGCTCAACAACCTTATCTGCAATCCAGACCGTGACCCACTCAAAATCTCGCCCAGCCTGAGGTAATTCTTCCAACCGGGCAGCCGCAGCCTTCATGCGTTCGTACTCGACCAGACGGCGCACCAGCTCGGCACGCGGATCCTCCGTGTCGCCTTCTTCGGCCCGGGAAATGCGAGGCAACAGCATACGGGACTTAATCTCAATCAGCATCGCTGCCATGAGCAGATATTCGGCTGCCAACTCCAGGTTGTGCTTGCGCATGGCATCAACATAAGCCAGATACTGCACCGTTAACGGTGCCATCGGAATATCCAGCACGTTGATATTTGCACGGCGTATCAGATACAACAACAAATCCAGCGGACCTTCAAACGATTCAAGAATAATTTCCAGTGCGTCCGGCGGGATGTAAAGATCACGCGGCATCTCGGTCATCACTTCACCGTAGACTTTGGGTAGATGTGGCCGGAGTAACGCATCAATAAAAGTCGGCGCTGGTGATACGGCGCCAACGCTTACTAAGGCATTATTCAAAGGCTCCATCATAAATAATCGATCCCTATGGCCTCACGCACATCGCGCATTGTCTCTTGCGCCAGCTTGCGCGCTTTTTCGCATCCGTCGGCAATAATATTCTTAACGAGCTGCGGATCTTCCTCATACATTTTCGCTCGCTCCCTCATCGGTTCCTGTTCCTTTAGCACCGCGTCGATCACGGGTTGCTTGCATTCAATGCAGCCTATCCCGGCTGAACGACAGCCTGTCTGCACCCATTGCTTGACCGTATTATCCGAGTAAATCTGGTGCAATTGCCAGACGGGACACTTGTCCGGATCGCCCGGATCAGTGCGCCGTACACGCTGCGGATCGGTCTGCATGGTGCGAATTTTTTTTATGATGGATTCTGCGTCTTCACGCAGCGCAATCGTATTGCCATAGGACTTGGACATTTTTTGCCCATCCAGCCCCGGCATGCGCGAAGCTTCCGTCAACAAGGCATCAGGCTCGACCAGAATCATCTTGCGCGTGCCCTCCAGCCAGCCAAACAGACGCTCACGGTCGCCAAAAGACAGGCTCTGTGCCTCATTTAACAGTACGTGCGCCTCATTCAGCGCCTCTTCTTCACCTTGCTCCTGATAGCGCGTGCGCAGCTCTTCATAAAGCTTGGCGCGCTTGTTCCCCAGCTGCTTCATCGCTTCCCGCGCCTTGCCTTCAAAATCCGGCTCGCGGCCATACAGATGATTAAACCGACGCGCAATCTCGCGCGTAAACTCAATGTGCGGCACTTGATCTTCACCTACCGGCACGCGGTTGGCGCGATAAATCAGAATATCAGCGGCCTGCAACAAGGGATAGCCCAGAAAACCATACGTCGTCAAATCCTTGTGCGTTAACTTTTCCTGCTGATCCTTGTAAGTCGGCACGCGCTCCAACCAGCCCAATGGCGTCATCATCGACAACAACAAATGCAGCTCGGCGTGCTCCGGCACTTTGGACTGAATGAAAATCGTGGCCTGCGTCGGATCAACGCCCGCCGCCAGCCAGTCGATCACCATGTCATAGGCATTTTGAGTAATCGCGCCCGGCTCGTCATAGGTCGTGGTCAGCGCATGCCAGTCGGCAACAAAAAACATGCAGGGAAACTCATGTTGCAATTTGATCCAGTTGGCCAATACACCGTGATAATGACCAAGATGCAACCGCCCGGTAGGGCGCATGCCGGAAAGCACTTTTTCTGCGTACATAATAGTTAAAAACCTAGAACCCGAAGAGACTCGTTAGCAAAGAGAAATACACACCCAACAAAGGGCGCAAGATACGATCCAGACCGCCTAAAAACAGCAATGCAAGAAGGATAGGCAACCCCCAGCGCTCAAGCTGAGAAAATTTCCACGCCGCGCGCGGCGGCAACAAGCTCATCGCAATGCGTCCGCCATCCAGTGGGGGCAGGGGCAATAAATTCAGCAACATCAACACGCCATTGATGCCAATACCCACCTTGGCCATTTCGCGTAACGCTTCTGAGTAGATGGTTTCCGGAAAAACAAGTCCTGCTTTGAGCAGCAGCGCCCAAGCCAGGGCCATCACCAAATTAGCTGCCGGCCCGGCAGCGGCTACCCACAACATATCCTGCTTCGGGCGACGCAATTTGCCAAAATCCACCGGTACCGGCTTGGCCCAGCCGAACAGCATGCCGCCCCCGGAAAGCAACAAAATCACCGCCGGGACAATCAAAGTGCCCACCAAGTCAATATGCCGTAGGGGATTGAGGCTAATGCGTCCCAGCTTCCACGCAGTAGGATCGCCAAAGTGGCGTGCCGCATAGCCGTGAGCGGCTTCATGCAATGTGATGGCGAAAATCACGGGCAAGGCGGAAACCGCCAGTGTTTGGATAGTATTCATGAAAGGCGGATTCTACCAGACAGCCAAAATCAGCCAAGGCAGAGACATTCACGCCAACCCGCAAGGAGCCAGCGGCCCACACCCGGCACGAATCAGCTCGGGATGATCGCCCGTCAGATTGATCACCGTAGTCATTTCGATGCCACAAGACCCTGCATCAATCACCACATCCAGCTGCTTTCCCAGTCGTTCGCGAATCTCATCTGCATCGGCCAAAGGGTGCTCGTCGTCCGGCAGAATCAGCGTCGAACTGAGTAGCGGTTCATTCAGCTCGGCCAGCAAAGCCAACACGACGGGATGATCTGGCACGCGCAAGCCGATGGTTTTGCGCTTGGGATGCAGCAAGCGGCGCGGCAGCTCTTTTGTGGCTTCAAGAATAAAGGTATAGCTGCCCGGCGTGGTTGCCTTGAGCAGACGGAATTGCATGTTATCCACTCGTGCATATTTTGCAATTTCGGAAAGATCGCGACACATCAGCGTGAAATGATGCTGTTCGTCGACACCGCGAATCGCGCGGATACGATCCAGCAAAGGCGCATAGTCCGTCACGCCGACCAGCGAATACGCGGCATCGGTAGGCACCGCCAGCAAACCGCCACTGCGAAGAATTTCAGCGGCCTGCCTAATCAGACGTGGTTGCGGGTGCTCGGGGTGGATCTGAAATAGTTGCGCCAAAAATCAACTCCGTTTTTAATTCCACTGTGCCCAGACAGGCGTCAAATCTTCGGGTAGATCCGGCAATTTTCCCAGATCCATCCAGCTCTCGCCCGGACCATGAAAATCCGAACCGCGCGATGCCAGAAAACCGAACTCACGACAGACACTGGCAAACTCTTTGGCTTCTTCCGGCCCTTGTGCACCCGACAACACCTCAATGCCCCGCCCGCCCAGATCACGAAAGGCGGTGAACAACTTGTGGCGCTGTGCCCCGGTTAATCGATAACGCGCCGGATGGGCAATCACCGCCGTACCACCAGCGCCGACTATCCAGGCCACCGAATCTTCCAGCGTCGCCCATGAATGCACCACGTAGCCTGGCTTGCCCTTGGCCAGCCAGTGATCGAAAACAGTTTTGGTATCTTTCGCGCAACCTTGCTCCACAATGTAACGGGCAAAATGCGCACGGCTGATCATGGCCGGATTACCCGCATATCGCAGCGCACCCTCATAAGCACCGTGAATGCCCACCTTGTCCAGTTCCGCCGCCATTTCTGCGGCACGCGTATCACGCCCGCTGCGCACTTTTTGCAAGCCCGCTTGCAGTACAGCGTTACTCGGATCAACCGCCAGTCCCAGAATATGCACGGTTTGATCATCACCCCAGGAAATCGAAATCTCCACGCCATCAACAAAGCGCAACCCCAACTCCGCTGCGGCAGCACGCGCCTCGGGCAAACCGCTCAATTCGTCGTGATCTGTCAGCGCCAGAAGTTCCACGCCGTTGTCGGCTGCGCGGCGCACCACCTCAGCGGGGGGCAGCATGCCATCCGACAAGTTGGAATGGCAGTGTAGATCAGCGTTAATAGCTTTCATTTTTCTCTCATGGCGCAATGGTTCCACGCGTAAAAAAATCGTCGATCCATTGTGCCACTTTCTGTGGCTGGTCATGCTGCATATTGTGCCCGGCATCCGGCAACACAACTTCGCGGATATGCCTAAAACATTCCACATGCTGACGATAGTCCGCCGATTTCAAATCAAAATATTTCTTGAATGTAGTCGATTCTGCGGCAATAACCCATAGCACGGGCGCTGTCACCTGCCGCCAGATCGCCATGGCCTCTGCCAGCCGATACGGAACAGGATTGGGCCAGCGGTGGCAAGGGTCAACCGCCAAATGAATGCCCTGCTGTTTGTTATCGCCTGTTTTCTGTACCCCCAGATGCGCTGCAAGAAACTCTGCCCGCGCAGCAGACAGGCGTGGATTATCATTCTGCAAACGCGCCGCCAGTGCGGCGTAGTCGGGATACATACGAAACCCTTTGCCTTGGACATCGCGCGTTTGCAACAGCCACTTTGCATAACGTATGGGCGCTTCTGTCGCCGGGCAATCAGGCAGTCCAAAACCTTCGAGATTGACCAGCCCCGCCACACGCTCCGGACGCAGTCCCGCATACAAACACGCCACGTTCCCCCCCATGCTGTGGGCCACCAGGCGCACCGGTGAATTCGGCGAATAATGTTCCAGCAAGGCATCAAGATCAGCCACATAATCGGGAAACCAGTAACTGTCCCCATTCCATTGCGACAAGCCAAACCCGCGCCAATCAGGTGCCAGCACACGCCAGCCCTGTGCAAGACTATCCACGACAAACTGCCAGGTGGCTGACGTATCGCCCCAGCCATGCAACATGACCAGCAACGGCGCACTCGGATCATCTTGCCAGCAGCGCACATGAACGCGGCGTCCGCGTAATGACAAAAATTCGGAATGACTGGGTTTCATGGCGACAGTTTAGCAGCGAGGCTTGCCAAGCCCTGCGCAATCGCCCCCGCGATTCGATCCGCAACGCTTCGACTACAATCCACGCGAGATTTTCTCCTGCCTCCGCAATTACTCAACTGATATTCGACCATGGCCACCAAAGCTTCTGATAGCCGCGCAAGCACTTATGATGAATCCTCCTTTCGTGTTCTGAAAGGCTTGGAGCCCGTACGTGAGCGGCCGGGCATGTATACCCGCACAGATTCACCCGCGCACATCATCCAGGAAGTAATCGACAACGCCGCCGATGAAGCTCTCGGCGGTTATGCTAAAAATATTCACGTCACGCTCCACCAGGAGGGGGCCATTACCGTCGTGGATGATGGCCGGGGCATTCCTGTCGGCATGCATCCGGAAGAAAAAATTTCTGTGATTGTTTTAGCTTTTACGCGCCTGCATGCGGGGGGCAAATTCGATAAGCGCTCAGGCAATTCCGCCTATGCTTTTTCTGGCGGGTTGCATGGCGTGGGCGTGGCGGTGACCAACGCGTTGTCCAAACGCGTAGCGGTTGAAGTTCGCCGCGAAGGCAAAATCTGGCACATTGACTTTTCAGAGGGCGGCGAAAAAATCAGTCCTCTGAAAGACGCTGGCCCCTGTGGCAAGCAAACAGGTACCCGTGTAACCGTGTGGCCTGATGGAAAGTATTTTGATACGCCCACCGTGTCACCCGTTGAGCTAGAGCGTCTGTTGCGCTCAAAAGCCGTGCTATTGCCTGGCGTCACGGTGCGCCTTGATATTGAACAAGCAAACGACAGCATCAGCAGCAAAACCTGGAGCTACCCGCAAGGCCTGGCGGGCTATCTGGCTGAACTGGCCGGGAGTGCTGAAAATATCGCCCCGCTGTATGCCGCCGAAAAGTATGCCGATAACGATCATGCTGATTTTGCTTCTGGTGAAGGCGCTGCCTGGGTCATCGGCTGGTTTATTGACGCCGTCGCCTCTGAATCGTATGTCAATCTGATTCCTACCGTTGCGGGCGGCACACATGAAGCCGGTCTACGCGCCGGTGTTTTTGAGGCGATTAAATCCTTCATTGAACACCGGGCACTATTGCCGCGGGGCGTCAAATTGCAGCAAGATGATGTCTGCAGCCGCATGGCCTATGTGCTATCCACACGCTTGCTTGATCCGCAGTTTCAAGGCCAGGTCAAAGAAAAACTCAATTCGCGCGAGGCCGTCAAGCTGGTGTCCAGCATGATTCGCGATCCTTTTGAAATATGGCTGAATCACCATGTTGAAGCGGGCCGTGCCATTGCCGAATTAGCCATACACCAAGCCCTCGCACGGCAAAAAAATGCCCAGAAAGTAGAAAAAAGAAAGCAATCCGGCGTTGCTGTTTTGCCCGGCAAGCTCTCCGATTGCGAATCCACTTTATTGAGTGAAAACGAACTCTTTTTGGTGGAGGGAGATTCTGCCGGCGGATCGGCCAAAATGGCACGCAACAAGGAAACCCAAGCCATTTTGCCTCTGCGCGGCAAAGTCCAGAATTCCTGGGAAATTGACGCCGGGCGCCTGTTTGCCAATGCAGAAATCCACGACATTGCCGTAGCCTTGGGGATAGATCCGCATGAGAGTTCCACGGCGGATCTATCCACCTTGCGTTACGGCAAAGTCATCATCATGTCCGATGCCGACGTAGATGGGGCGCATATTCAAACCTTGTTGCTCACGTTGTTTTACCGTCACTTTCCGGCCTTGATTGCCGCAGGCCATGTGCATATCGCGCAACCACCGCTGTATCGTATTGATGTGCCTGCCAGCGGCAAAAAACGGCCTGCGCGCCGACTGTATGCGCTCGACGAAGGGGAGCTTGCCGCCATGAAAGATCGCCTCATGAAAGAGGGAGTTGCCCAAAGCGCGATTGAAGTTGGCCGCTTTAAGGGCCTGGGCGAAATGAATCCCGAACAATTGCGCGAAACCGCCATGGACCCGGCAACTCGTCGCGTGCTGCCTGTCACCGAACGGCTTGCCGCGCAAACCAAAGCCATGTTTAATCTGCTCATGGGCAAGGGTGAGGCTGCCTCGCGTCGTGTTTGGATGGAGGCGAATGGGCATTTGGTTGAAGCGGATATTTAACAACGGTTATTTTTAAAAGACATACCGTACCGGCATTATCAATAAAACCGCGAACACTAATAACGCAAGAAATTGCCGACGGCATTTACCGCATTGACACATTAATGATGTTCGACAATAGCGATGAGTTTTTCTTATCACTAATATCTGATTAATGATGACGAACCAATGTTCTTTAACAATGGGCATCGCAAAATATTTCCCTTGGTAAAAGAAGCAATTGTCGGCATTCCCCTCGATCAGTTACGCCTATTGCCTTTTTACATGACGAGGCCGATGAATACGGCGGACTGAACAACTGGCTCGCTGTTGCACCACTCCAAGCTCTCGCCTATATACACGGCAGCACCTGACACGGCGACGGCGCAAAAATCTTGCGCACCCTCGCCGAATCACTCTTGCGTTAAACCATAGAGAGATGCTTTAGCGTGAATAGCCACGCGCTGGCGAGAAAGAAGACTCTCATCTCTATAGCAGACGGCGAGATAGCGTTGCGTGGTGGAGTGTCATGCAGGCCAAACGACAATCTAGCTCATATTGCCAGCTCACACTTTCCCACACAAAAAAATGAATTCGAGCCTGGTCCTTTCGATTTCTTTGTTTCCACTACAAGGACAAGAGATGTTCCATCAAGACTTCTGGTGATGAGAGAAAAGGTGAGTGACTGGTTGGCATGGAGAAAACACGGTGGCACGGCAATCGTGCGTACATCGATCTTTGTGTCGCCAAACTGAGGGCTCGATCGGCGGTGCATTCAATGTAAACACGGGGGATACTGCCCCAACGCTCCTTCGTGGTCTGCATCGAAATGGTAAAAGGTGCTACGGCTTGTGGCACGAGCAGAGTTTGCGCCAGCGCTACATCCGCCGGCGAACAATCTGCGTAAAAAACGGCGCAGACAGCCTCTGGCTTTATCGTTGCCGATGTGTGGTCAGGTGAAAAAACGAGATTGGGTAGTACTTCGCCGGCAACGTCAGCCTGTACTTCTTCGAGCAAGCTACGTCCACTAGGAAGCAGAAACGCTGTCAGGTAAACAAGCGTCTTGACCTTCTGTGGCATAGCTTCGGCCGCCTGCGTAATGACTATGCCGCCCATGCTGTGCCCAACAAGATAAACAGGTTCGCTGCACGCAGCCAGTGTTTCGCATACACGGTCAACGTACTTTTGAAGCGAGATGGAAGGTAGAGGTGCACGGTCTATACCCAGCGCGGGAAGATCGGGGGTTAAAACCGTGTGGCCGCGACTTTGCAGTAGCGGAGTCAGTTTGTGCCAGCACCACGCACCGTGCCACGCACCATGGATAAGAACGAATGTGCTCATTCGAGTGCCCCCTGAAACAATAATGGGTGATTATAAAGCAATAATAAGTAGTCAAAAATCAAGCTCCCCTTAAATTTTCGTGTAGCCTTCTGGCGTGAGTTACTCATTTTTTTCCGGCTCACGCTTAGACTTTTTGCATCATAAAAAAGAGGAGACGCCATGCGCTTAAATCAAGAAGTGGCCTTGGTTACCGGCGGAGGTTCTGGCATTGGTTATGCCGTTGTAGAACGCTTTATTGCCGAAGGGGCCTCCGTTGGCGTGCTTGTCAAGGAAGAAAAAGACGCAGAGTCCCTCAAACAAGCCTTTGGCGACAAAGTTGAAGTCGTGGTGGGTGATGTACGGAATTATGCCGATAACACAAAAGCAGTGGATGCCACTGTAGCGCGCTTTGGCAAGCTTGACTGCTTCGTGGGCAATGCCGGCATCTGGGACTTCATGGCCAGCCTTGAATCTCAAGAGGTCGGGTTGCTTGAGAGCAACTACCACGAGCTCTTTGATGTCAATGTCAAAGGTTATGTTCTGGGAGCGAAAGCTGCCCTGCCCGCCTTGCGCAAATCCAAAGGTTGCATGATTTTTACCGCATCCACTTCCAGTTTTTTTACCGGCGGTGGTGGCCCGCTCTATATCGCCACCAAGCATGCGGTACTGGGTTTCATCCGTGCGCTGGCTTGGGAGCTCGCGCCAGATATCCGAGTGAATGGCGTCGCCCCAGGGGGCACCTTGACACGGATTTTTGGTACTCAAACGGCAGAGGATGTATCCAGCATGATTGCCGCCATTACCCCTTTGGGCTTCGCTGCCAACCCTGAAGATCATGCCGGTATCTATGCGCTGCTGGCTTCAAGAACTGATGGCAAGTTCATCACGGGAACAGTCATCCTGAATGATGGGGGAATTAGCATAGGCAAACGTGATAACGGGGTTGATGTTTGAAAGATATCCCCCGCGCCAAGCTAATGTACTTTTATCCTGAATCGTCTGAATCAAACCAGCCGACACCCAAACGGGCATAGAGGCATAAGTCAATTGATTTGCTTGTAACCTGCCTAAAAAAAGCACACACTTTGCTGTTTTTATGCTTTTTTACAGTAGGATTTTGACTCACTGGTTTTTTCACATTGTCACATCCTGAGCCAAGGAGCCGCCATGGGACACCACGACATTAGCCAAACCGACTTATCGTTGTCGCCGCCAGGTATTCATTTCCCCTGCAGCGACGGCTCGCGTGTCCCCTACGAAGTTTTCAGCTCGCAAGCCATCTATGAGCGCGAACAAGAACGTATTTATCGCGGCCCGACATGGAACTTCATCGCTCTGGACGCTGAAATACCTCAACCAGGTGATTTCAAAAGTACTTATGTGGGCGATACCCCGGTCGTGGTCACCCGTACCCCCGATGGCAGCCTCGCCGCCTGGGTCAACCGCTGCGCCCATCGTGGGGCAAAACTATGTACGCTCCCTCGCGGCAATGCCACTTCTCACGCCTGCCTTTACCATCAATGGAACTTTGACAGTCACGGCAATCTGACTGGAATCCCCTTCCGTCGCGGGCAAAAGCAGATGATCGGCATGCCGCCGGATTTCGACATGAAGGCGCATAGCCTGCAAAAGCTACGGGTAGATAGCTATGGTGGCCTGATCTTTGCCAGTTTTAGTGACACCATAGCCGCTTTGCCAGACTATATCGGCAGCGAAATGCGGCCCTGGATCGACCGCATCATGCACAAACCGATTGTTTATCTTGGGTGCACCCGGCAGCATGTAAATGCCAACTGGAAGCTGTATTTCGAAAACGTCAAAGATCCTTACCATGCCAGCCTGCTGCACTTGTTTCATACTACTTTCAATATCCTTCGCGTCGGCATGAAGGCGCGTTCGTTGCCCGATGCAGCGCACGGTTTGCACAGCATCATCACGGCCACACGCATTGAAGATGAGAACTCGGGCGCAGAGTACAAAGCTCAGGATATTCGCTCCATGAACGAAGGATTTCATCTGGAAGACGAATCCGTCCTTGGCTATGTGCATGAGTTTGAAGAAGCCACCACCAATCACATACAATCAATTTTTCCGCAACTGGTGCTGCAGCAAATTCACAACTCACTGGTGGCACGTCAGCTCCTGCCCAAAGGGCCGGATCAGTTTGAACTGGTGTTCCATTTTTTCGGCTATGCCGACGATACGCCAGAATTGCGTGAGCTGCGCATCAAGCAGGCCAATCTGGTAGGGCCTGCGGGGTATATTTCCATGGAAGATGGCTATGCCACAGAACTGGTACAGCGCGGCACTTTCCGGGAAGGCAAAAGCACCTCAGTCATGGACATGGGACTTAGCCAGCCTGACCAGCAAGACACACTGATTACCGAAAGTCTGATCCGCCGCTTCTGGATGGGTTATCAGGCAATGATGGCGCTTTAAGGGAATCGTTATGGCCCCAATTGATCAAATGCTGCTTTGGTTCGAGCTCTATAGCTTGCAGGAACGCTATATCAGCGTATTGGACAATGGCCAGCTGGAAGCCTGGCCTGAATTATTTACCGCAGATGGCCATTACGAAATTGTACCGAAGGAAAATGCCGATGCTGATTTGCCCATTGGAATAATCTATTGCAACAGCCAAGGCATGATGCGTGACCGAATACTCTCGACCCGTGAGGCGAATCTGTATGAACCGCAAATCTATCGTCATATGGTGTCTGGCCTGGTCATTACTCCGATAGATCAAGTGACTGCCAAGATGAGTGCCAGCTATGTTGTCATTCGGACCAGTCAGGAAGGTGATTCAATTATTTATCAGGCAGGGCGGTATGAGGATCAGGTGATCAAGACCTCCGACGGTTGGCGTTATCGCTCTAAACGAGCAATTTACGATACCTTGCGCGTCGCTACCTTGCTGGCCATCCCGGTGTGAGTGGGCCGTACCGGTAAATCATAAAAACTTCATGTAATCGACGCACCGCTTTTCATTCATTGTCACTTCAAACTCAAGAGATCATCCAAATGGCTAATGTCAAAGAAGAAATTTTGAAAAAAGTTAAAGGCTGGGCCGGCTATGTTGATGCTAAATTAGGCTTTCGCAATCACTGGTATCCGATTGCTTTCAGCAAGGATATTGCCGAAGGTCAGCCACAAAAAATCAAGCTATTGGGTGAAGATTTACTGGTCAATCGGGCGAATGGCAAACTTTTTTGTATCAAGGATCGCTGCTTGCATCGAGGTGTGCCTTTTTCCGCAAAAATTGAAACCTATACCCCCGAAACCATTAGCTGCTGGTACCACGGATGGACCTACCGCTGGGAAGACGGTTTGCTAAGTGACATCATTACCAATCCGGAAAGTATGCACATAGGCAAGCAGCGGCTAAAAACCTACCCAGCACAAGAAGCCAAAGGGTGCGTCTTCATTTTCCTCGGCGATATTGATC
>DATCQI010000141.1:0-9856 GCA_036569545.1 Rugosibacter sp.
TTTGGAGCAGATGCAAAAATCGCTCGCTGAAGCGGGATTTATTGCCTCAGATAACGCAGGTCAGTATTTTGCTACGCCACGCCGTTTAGCCGTGCAGTTTTTGGATTGCCTGGAAACCCAGCCGGATCGCACGATAGAAAAGAAGGGCCCAGCCGTTTCTGCAGGAGTCGGCGCTGACGGTACGCCGACCAAAGCACTGGAAGGTTTTATGCGCGGTGCAGGCGTCACTTTCTCGCAGCTTGAAAAAGCGAGCGATGGCAAAGCCGAATACTTCGTTGTTCGCCTGCATAAACCCGGCGAGCATCTTGATGCGGTGCTGGGGCCACTGGTTGAAGCGGCGCTGAAAAAACTCCCCGTGGCCAAGCTCATGCGCTGGGGCAATAGCGAAGTGCAGTTTGTGCGTCCCGTGCATGGGCTGGTGCTGCTGCATGGCACGCGCGTTGTGCCCGTCACGGCGCTAGGTTTAGCCAGTGGCAACACCACGCGCGGCCATCGCTTTATGAGCACAGGCGAAATTAATCTCACCAATGCGGATGATTATGCCGCGACGCTGGAACAGCAAGGCCGCGTGATTGTCTCGTTTGAGCGGCGCCGCGCGATGATTCGCGCACAACTTGATGCTGTAGCAGCCACCAGGAATCAGCGTACCTGGCTTAAGGATGACGCCCTGCTCGACGAAGTCACCGGGCTGGTTGAATACCCGGCCGTATATGAAGCCGGGTTTGAAGAAGAGTTTCTCGCCGTGCCGCAGGAATGCCTGATTCTGACCATGAAGGCGAACCAGAAATATTTTCCGCTGATGGATGGCACCGGAGCACAGGCGAAACTCACCAACCGCTTTCTTGTCGTCAGCAACATGAAGGTGGATGATCCTTCGCACATCATCACCGGTAACGCCCGCGTAGTGCGGCCACGGCTCGCGGACGCGAAATTCTTTTTCGAGATGGATAAAAAAACGCCACTCTCCGCGCGCATGGGCAAGCTTTCCAGCGTGGTCTATCACAACAAGCTGGGCTCGCAAGGCGAACGCGTCGACCGGCTGATCAAGCTCGCGGCGCGGATTGCCCACCGGCTCGGCACTGATGCAACGCTCGCCGAGCGCGTCGCGTTACTGGCCAAGGCCGATCTGGTCACCGACATGGTCGGCGAATTTCCTGAACTGCAAGGCATCATGGGGCGCTATTACGCGCTGGCTGATGGCGAACCTGCTGTCGTCGCTGCGGCGATTGAAGACCACTATCGCCCGCGCTTCAATGGCGATGCACTGCCGCACGGCCCCGTGGCTTGTGCTGTTGCGCTGGCCGACAAAATGGACGCGCTGATCGGCTTTTTCGGCATCGGCCAAATTCCGACGGGCGACAAAGATCCCTTCGGCCTGCGTCGCGCGGCACTGGGCGTGTTGCGTATCCTGATGGAAACGCCGCTGCCATTAAGCCTTGTCGATCTGATTGAGGATGCTGCTGAAGGCTTTTCTCCGGCATTATTAACATCCGAGTGCCGTATCACCAGCGCCGACTTTTTCCGCGAGCGCCTGCGTAACTTGCTACGCGATGCCGGCCACGAGCCTAACGCGGTGGACGCTGTACTTGCCCAAAATCCTGCGCGCATTGATGAAGTCCCGCTGCGTCTTGCCGCCGTCAAAGCCTTTGCCGCCCTGCCTGAAGCGGCTGCGCTGGCAGCGGCCAACAAGCGCATCGTCAACATCCTGAAAAAATCGGCCGAGCAGGTAAGCCAAACAGTCAACCCTGCGCTGCTCCAGGAAGCAGCAGAAAAAACCCTGTTTGCCGAAGTCGAAAAACTCACTCCGCTCATCGAAGCACAACTCGCCAAAAGCGACTACACCACAGCCCTGAAAACACTGGCTAACGTGCGTCAGGCCGTAGATGCTTTTTTTGCAGGCGTAATGGTCAATGTGGATGATGCAGCGATTCGCGCCAACCGCTTGGCGCTCTTGGCGCGTCTGGCCGGGCTGATGAACTGTGTAGCAGATATTTCACGGCTTTCGAGCTAGGCTTACGTCACCAAAATGCTCTGGCTCATCACGAAATATCTCACTACCGCCGCTGTGGTTGTACTGGTGTCCGAACTCGCCAAGCGCAGCGACAAGCTGGGTGGCTTGGTCGCCGCGCTGCCGCTGGTGACGATTTTGACCCTCATCTGGCTGCAGATTGAAAATCAGCCTGAATCAAAAATAGCCAACCACGCCTGGTATACGTTTTGGTATGTCGTGCCCACGCTGCCGATGTTCCTGGCCTTTCCGCTGCTGTTGCCACGCCTGGGGTTTTGGCTGACGTTACTCGCCAGTGTCGTGATCACGGTCGTTTGCTTTGGCCTGTTTGCGCTTGCCGTACGTCGCTTTGGCATTGAGCTGCTGTAGTGCCGCAGCAAAAAAACCGCTATAAACAAACCGGCTAAACCTGACGAATAGCCGGGACAGAAGGCTGTTTTCCTCGCCTTCTGCTGCCACCATAAAACATAAACTTATAATGATATGAAGCTGATTATTCTCGACCGCGACGGTGTGATCAATTTTGATTCCGCCCAGTTCATAAAATCGCCTGATGAATGGAAACCCATTCCCGGCAGCCTCGCTGCCATCGCGCGGCTGAATCAGTCAGGTTACCGCGTGGTGGTCGCGACGAATCAATCAGGCATTGGCCGAGGCTTGTTCGAAATGGATACGCTCAATGCAATCCACGAAAAAATGCTCAAAGCCCTGGCGCAAGTCGGCGGACGCATTGATGCCATATTTTTTTGCCCGCACACCAGTGTGGACAATTGCGCTTGCCGCAAACCCAAACCGGGCATGTTGCACGAAATTTCCAAACGCTTTAATGCGGATTTAACCGGCGTGCCCGCCATCGGCGATGCGCTGCGTGACTTGCAAGCCGCGGTCGCGGTCGGTGCCAAACCAGTGCTGGTGCTCACCGGCAAAGGCAAAAAAACCGCCATTGAACCAGATCTGCCTGCTGGCACGCTCATCTTTCCTGATCTCGCAGCGGCTGTCGCTCACCTGCTCGCCTGAGCGCACGCCTAATTTCCATGTTTTCATTTCTTCGCTCCTTCCTCTATGTGGTCATATTGGTCATTACCACTCCGCCCTACATGGTGTTGTTTATTCTGGTCAGCTTTCCGCTCTCGCTGCGCTGGCGTCATCGTCTGGCCATGCCCTGGGTACGCTTTGCGATCTGGCTGGTCAAACACGTGCTGGGCATTCCTTACCGCCTGATTGGCGCAGAAAATATCCCGTCACGATCTGCGATCGTGTTTTGCAAACATCAGTCCGCTTGGGAAACATTGATCCTGCAAGAAGTGTTCAAGGACGCTGTGTTCGTCTGGAAAAAAGAGATCAGAAACCTGCCCTTTTTCGGCTGGGCACTGGCGCTCACGCCCATGATTCCGATTGATCGCGGCGCAGGCAAAGAAGCGATCAAACACTTGATCGAGCTAGGTCGTGCACGCCTTGACGAAGGCTATACCGTCATCATCTTCCCCGAAGGCACGCGCGCGCCACCCGGCGGCAAGCACCGCTACAAAGGGGGCGGTGCTTTTCTGGCCACGGCCACCGGCGCGCCCGTTGTGCCTGTGGCGCTGAACTCCGGCGAATTCTGGGGCAAGAATGCCTTGTTCAAAAAAAGTGGGGTCGCTACCGTGAGTGTCGGCCCAGCCATTGATCCCAGGGGGTTAACCGCATCCGAAATTTTGGCGCGTGCAGAGACTTGGATCGAAACGGAAATGCGTCACATCAGCCCGCAGCTTTATAGCGATAAAAATACCAATGAGGTCGGTTCGCAAACCCCAACTTGATCTGCGGCTGAATGTCGCCACACCGGATGCCGCATTATGCTGGCATGAAGGCGCATCTATTCGCTGGTTGGGCCTGTCGCTGCGTCTGGCGCTCAGCCATGAGCATAGCCAAACTTCGCGACAGGGCGATGTCTTGTATTTACCCCTGCCACCATACGCCACGTCACGGCAAATTCAGGATAGCGCTGAAGCCTGGTTGCGCGCCGAGGCCATCCGCTACCTGACACAGTGCATCGCTGAAAAATCGGCGCGGGCGATACGGCAGCAACCTCGCCTGGCACTTTCTTTTTCCGCCCGTGGCGATTGGGTCGAGTTACTCGATACCCCTACCGAATCGACAACTGGGTTAACAGCCGGGTCTGCAACCCTGCGCTGCCATTGGCGCCTCATCGAGCAATCGCCAGCAATAATTGACGCCGCGCTGAATCAAGCATTGTGGCCCTATTTTTTACTTGATCAGCCAGGCCACTCGTTGTTTTCCTCGCATGCTTGAACAGCTCAAACTTTTTCTTCTGCCGCAACCCGCGCCTGAGCCAAAAATACGGCAAGTCGTGATCGCTGGACGTATTGTCGATTTCCGCATAAAAACGGGGGCACGCAACTTGAGCATGACGATTGACGAACGTGGCCTGCGCCTATCCACCCCCCCGCGCATGCGTCTGGCAGACATCGATCATTTCGTGCTCGGCCACGGTGCCTGGGTGCTGCAAAAACTGGATGAACTCGCACGCATCACTCGGCCACGTCATCTCACGATCAAAGATGGCACCCCGCTCCCCCTGCTGGGCCAAAACATTGAAGTGCGCGTGATTCCCGGTGCCAACCGCTTCCGCTGGATAGCCCAAACCCTGGTGCTGGAAGCCCGTCCCGACGCCGACCTCGGCAACCTTGCCACCCGCGCTTTAAAAACACACGCGCTGACCCACTTTGGCCAACGGCTAACGCATTACACTGCGCAGATAGATCACGCTCCGCCACCGCTGGGGCTTTCTGCCGCCCGCACCCGCTGGGGCAGTTGCAGCCGCAACAGCGGCATTCGCATCAATTGGCGCTTGATACACCTCGCACCACATCTGGGTGATTACGTCGTCGCACACGAAGTAGCGCATTTGCTCGAGATGAACCACAGCGCAAATTTTTGGCGTATCGTAAGCATGCTTTACCCCGACTGGAAAACCGCACGCGACGAGCTCAAAGCCTGCGCCGCCTCTCTCCCCATCTTATGAAAGACATGTCATGAGAATTTTGCACACTATGCTGCGCGTGGGCGATCTTGATCGCTCATTGCACTTTTACACCACAGTACTGGGCATGCAATTGCTGCGCCGTGCCGACTATCCCGCTGGCAAATTCACCCTCGCCTTTGTCGGCTTTGACACGGAAGAAAACAGCGCGGTGATCGAGCTGACCTACAACTGGGGTATTGACCACTATGAGATCGGCACTGCCTACGGCCACATTGCCATCGCCGTGCCAGACGCTGCTGTCGCCTGTGAAACCATACGCCAGCGCGGCGGCAATATCACTCGAGAAGCCGGGCCCATGAAAGGCGGCAGCACCGTGATTGCGTTTGTCGAAGACCCTGACGGCTACAAAATCGAGCTGATAGAAAGAAAAAGCTGAGGGCAAGCAGTCATGCGCCCTTTCCCGGCATACAGCCTGGTTCTCACCGTATCACCAACACCGACTTTCTTTAACTGAACCCGAGACGCCGTGTTGGGTAGCATATCCATTAGCATCCTCTTTCACCCGCTACGGGTACCCGATCCTTTCTGCCAAAGTGCAGCATAGGGAGGAGGATGAGGTGTTGTTCATAAATAAACAAGTTAAAGCAAACGCCGATACCAACTGGCGATTGCCGTGCCGATTTCGTGTGGATGATCTTCTTGCAGGTAGTGCAAACCTTCGCCGAGATCAACCGTTTCCAGCACCGGCAAGTGTGCCTGACACCAGGCAACTTCTTGCGGGCGAATCAAAACGCCAGGACGGGCATGCAGCAACAGTTTCGGATGCTGCGCAGTACATAACCAAGCGTTATATTTTTTGATCATCCACGTCACATCAACAGGTTCGCCTGCAAATGAAAGATCTTTAGGAAACTGTGCAATCGGACGTCGAGATTCGAGGGCTGGCTTATCCGATTTTCCAAAGCTAATCAGATCCGGCGCGATGCAGCGCACATGCGGGTCAAGATAAGGAATGATGTTGCGCCACAGATAAGATGACGTGGGATTGCCATGCAAAAATACAACGGGATCACCTTGGCCGACATCGACATAGTTCATATTCGAACCGAAAATTTCGACACCATGAGGCGCGAATGGAAAGTCTTCTGAAACGGACTCACGCGCGCTGCGCCAAAAATGCCCAAGCCCCGCGTGCATTATCGTGTGCGGATTATGTACACGTCGGTGTAATTTAAAGTGATTTAAACCTCAAATTTCTTACAGGTTGCTGGTGCGGGAGGGGGACTCGAAAGTCTTTCTCTATCCCTTGCTGTATGTAGGTTTCAATTTTTGTCATTTCAGATGTGCCCCCAATTATGCCCCCAACGGTTGATGCTGGCTTTCGTAGCGGCTGTTTGTATCTGTCCGCGTATCGTCTGCTTTCTGTCGAGATATGTCCTCTTGTCAAGTCTATAGGCGGCTGCGCTGCCCCGTCCGGCCGGACGCTCCGCGCCTCGGGCGGGCGGGGCAGCTTTGCTCGCCTCACACCCCTTCATTTCTTCAATGTATTTTGAGGGTACTGTGTTACTAAGCTGCGTACCCTAAGACCTCCTAAGGATTTGGCAACGACACCCCCCCATCGGTTTACCTGATTACATTCTTCGAATACGGGTTACCCACCGCCGACCGTCCGCCAGCGTTAGAGGCGCGCTGACGGCCGACCGTGGATAACCCTACCCGAGTCAGGTATTATCGTCCCCATGTATCCGTAACCCCCCGTGTTACTTGGACGGGGTAATGCGACGCACTGAACTTCCGGAATCGGCCAATTGCGGTCGATCCAAATTATTGTCCAGATTAGGAGTCGTAGCTATGCAATTACGCTTCATCCTGATAACAACGCTTGCGTTGATCTCCATGCTTGCGTATGGGAAAGATGACCCGATGTCGCAACTTCTTGCGGCTAGTAGTCTGAAGTGCCACTTTGGTCAGGGGACCAGCACAATGTGGCCAAGTAGCAAACCAAAGACTTCCACCGCACACTTTGGCCAAGATGTCCATTTCGACGCGATAGATATCAAGAATCAGTCCGCGCGTTTGATTGGAAACGTTGGTGCCGGCGATGTCAAAGTGTTCGCGACCGAAGTGGGTGTGTCTTTCATTGAATCAGCGCCTGCCGTCATTGACCTCACCACCGTGTTTCCCATCTATGGAAAAGATCATGACTTCATCGCTGTTGACACTCGACACGCCATGTATTCTGGTGCAACAATGGCAGAGCAATACTATGGCTTGTGTCAAGTTTTGCAGTGACGGCAGGTGCTGCCTAATCCGTCATTCCAATGAACCTGCGCGAAATGCCGCGCAAGCCGCTCAATTCAGACGTTAAATGGCAGCGTCCACATGATTGGTAACTGGGAAATATCTCATGTTAGCGAGTCACAAAGGTTCGTGCTGTTCGCGCAAAGCCATATAACTGGTCATTCCAGCCGACGCCTTACGGCGCGGCTTAATTCGCACGCTAGCGGCCATGATGACTCTTGACGAAATGCTCAACCAGTGGATTCCATACCGTCTCCAAGCAATCGAGACTCTGCAATTTGCTTGGCAATGGGTAGGTGAATCAGATATACCGCGCCAAGTAGATGTATTAGTTGATGGCAAGCCCAAGCTGCACGGAAATATAGCAATGATTGCTAATCCCATGATTGAAGTCGGAATCATTCACGCCAGAGCCTTGCTTGAGTTCTTGGGTCTGTGCGCAATCAACGGCAAACTTGGACAAGTACGGAAACGCCGTCCGAACGATATCGCTGTTGAGCGCTTCTCAACTACAGAATTCCCACTGAACATCGTAGCCCCAAGCGCAGCTCTATCCGCATATCCAGGATCCAAGGCAGATGCAGAGAATGCGCTTGTCGCAATATTTGAATGGGCAAATAAAGGTCTTGCACATTTGACCACTGGCTCACTGTCTGGCAATTACACAGACCAGCATCTAGATATTGCTTGCCGTGGTATTCCTGTGCTCTTGCACAATCATCTCTACGCCAAGCTCGGCAAAACTATCCCGCTTCCACCAAGCGCGGTTCCGGCGAATAGCCACTAACAATTCATTCAACCCGACCGCCGGTGTCGGGCTAGACTCTTAGCTAGTATCCGGCACCGGAGTCGGGTTAATTCAGGCGTTCCTGAGTGGCAGCTTCTGAATCAGCCAATGGCTGCAAAGGGCACGTTTGAGACGTTCATCGCACGGAAATCGCTATAATCCAGTGCCCAGATTTGTCCGGTTTGGCGAGCCAATACGAACAAGAACGAGACAAAAAATACCGTCAGGCAGCGTGTCCGTTAAGCGGGATTACTTCGGCTCCAGCCTTGAGCTTGTCGAGATAGTCCGCCCATAGCTGCATCATCGCCTTGCGTTCCTTGATAAATTTGGTGCGGTTGTATGCCGTACCCAGCGCGTCAGGCACAGAATGCGCCAGTTGATGTTCAATGACTTCGGGCTTCTGCTGTAGCTCCTCATGCAGAATCGTCCTCGCCATCGCCCTAAAGCCGTGCCCGGTAATCTCCGTTTTTGTGTCATACCCCAACCGACGCAGGGCGGCATTGATTGCAGCATCCGACATGGGGCGAGAAGCAGTACGGGCACTCGGAAAGACGTATTTCCCGTTTCCAGTCAGGGAATGCAATTCGCGCAGAATAGCGACTACTTGCGAGGCCAAGGGCACAAGATGATCAGTCTTGGTCTTGGAGACGTGATAGCGCCATTCCGCCTTGTCTAGGTCAATACTTGTCCAATCCGCACGACGCAACTCCCCCGGACGAACAAACAGCATCGGGGCTAACTTCAAAGCACACAACACAGGAAAGGTACCAGTGAAACCATCAAAGGCGCGGAGCATTTCTGCGACTTTCGCCGGTTCCGTGATACTGGAAAAATGCTTTTCAACCGGAGGGGGAATAGCGCCCAACAAGTCATGCGCGGGATCATTCTTAACCCTCCCCGTAGCAATCGCAAAGCGAAAAATCCGACTTATCTCACTTCTAACGCGGTGGGCAGTAAATCGCGCTCCCCGGCTATCAATCCGCCGCAGGACAATCAATATCTCCGGCGCATCGATCTCAGCCATAGGCCGTTTACCCATCCATGGGAAAACATCCTTTTCCAATCGGGCTAAAGTCTTTGTGACCTGTGCAGGTTCAACATGGGACTTTCGTCCTGCCAGCCATTCACGGGCGACTTTCTCAAAGATATTGGCTCCAGCTATCTCGGCAGCCCTTTTAATGGCTTTCTTCTTTTCACTGGGATCAGTCCCCATCCGAATCAATTCGCGGGCTTCCTTGGCCTTGTCTCTCGCTTCTTGTGGCCGAACTTCAGGATAGACACCAAAGGCAAGACGTTTTTCTTTTCCGGCAATCCGGTATTTAAGTCGCCAATACTTCGCCCCGGTGGGCATGACTTCCAGATAAACACCACCACCATCAGCCAGCTTGTAGGACTTGGCTCTCGGTTTAGCTGCTTCAATCTCTTTAATCGTCAGCATTGGTGCACCTTTCCAAAATATGCCCCCAGTTTTTCCCCAAGGTTCCAGCATATGCCCCCACATATGCCCCCAGATACGGCTGGATTTCCTTGGCCATTGTTGGACTACTTTGGCTAGTATAGGCGAAAAAAATCCCACAGTTACGTGGGATTAGTGATGTTTCTTGGATTTTTTTGGACTGCTTTGAACTAACTACTGGTGCCGGGAGGGGGACTCGAACCCCCACACCTTGCGGCGGCGGATTTTGAGTCCGCTGCGTCTACCAATTCCGCCATCCCGGCCAGGACTTCACCCGTTGCAACAAGTTGGGTTTGCAGAGGCGCACATTATCCTTGA